>NZ_AUFX01000005.1:300000-594163 GCF_000426725.1 Sporocytophaga myxococcoides DSM 11118
CAGTTTTAAAGTTCTTGAAGAGTCAGAATCTCTGAGATCATCCCATGCAAAGATTAATTTTGCATAAGCGGTCAGTTCTTCCAGGTTATTAATCTTTTTTACTGCAGAGCTGCATCCATCGTCAGCTGGTTTTGCAATAATAGGATATTGGAAAGTGCTTTCGATTTCTTTAATAAGTGTGTCATAATCTTTGGCCCACTCATTTTTAAATACCAGTTTATGATTGGCAACCTTTACGCCGTTCTCTCTGAGAAGTTTGTTGGTCTCATACTTATTAATTGTGATCTGAGAGCTTTCAATACCTGATCCGTTATATGGAACACCGAATTTCTCAAGGTTGCCTTGAATCACTCCGTCTTCTCCTGGTCTTCCGTGCAATGCAATAAATACCGAATCAACTTTTTCAGCCAGTTCAGGGTAACTGATTTCTCTTGGCTCAAGTATGGCATTACCTGCATATTTAACAGTGATATCTTTTGCTTCAGTGATCACCTTTTGTATAACAGGATGCTTGGATTTTGAGTCTGCTGAAAGGACCTTATCTCTGATGTCATCTGCATTGTCTTTCAACATGATGTTTACAGGAATAAGATAAAGCTTGTGTGATTCTTCATTTCCTGTAAGGAAAATCGGCACAGGCTCATATTTTTTGCTGGAAGCCAGCTTCTCAAATATGTTTCTTCCGCTCTCCACGGAAATATGCCTTTCAGAAGAATAACCACCCATAATTACTGCAACTTTTGTTTTCTCTGAAGTAGCAGTATTCAGTCTGTGAAGGTTTGAGTCAAGTGAATTCAATAACTGCTTGAATGCAAAAGTCTTCTTACCTGTTTTAATTCTTTCTGCAAGTGATGTTCTGATAATATAGGTCAGGAATTGAGATGGATTTAATCCTATCTCTGCTGCCTGATGGAAAAAGAAACTTGATGGAAGCATTCCCGAAGTAGTATTCGGATCGTTCAGGAAAATTTCTCCTTCCTGATTGATGAACCCGTCCAGACGTGCATAAACGTTGAAGTTTAATTCATTGAAAAGACGCTCGCATGCTGTTCTGATTCCTTCGATCTGATTGGTTGGAATGTCAATCGGGGTAACTTTTCTGCTCATACCCGGAAGGTATTTTGAGCGATAGTCAAATACGTCGTTCCCTTTACGAATTTCTGTTGGAGGTAGTGCTACTGCTTTACCTTTATCATCCTGCACTACAATACAGCTGAACTCTTTGCCACTGATGAAACCTTCAATAACGATTTCTTCTTCGTTGTCAAGGCTTTCAAGGATCAAAGTTGTATCTGACTGACTGAAATGATAATTAAGATGATCGAAAAGGTATTCCGGATGGTTGATCTTATTACCGCTGATCATTACCGGCAGACCAATACCATCACGTATATCTGTTAATGTTCTTATGAAATTGATTTTACCTTCTTCTGAAAGGCTAGTCCAGTCCTGTTTTGAAACTGGTTGCATGAAAAAGCTTCTGTAAACAGCTTTTTCAAATGCCTGATTATCTTCTTTACTGATTACGGAGATTCCGATAGAAGACCCCTGGTAAGGAGCTTTTACCACAAATGGAAGTCCTAGTTCATTCTTAAAATGATGGAAAAAAGATGATTTGTCTGTTTCATTCAGCCAGTCTGCTTTTTTCAGATAAAGATTTCTGGGTCCCGGAAATCCTGCATTCTTCATCAGTTTCTTTTGTACGATCTTGTTGATTCCGATAGAAGAAGGAAGTATCCCTGATCCAGAATAAGGAATATTATACCACTCCAATAATCCCTGAATGTTCCCGTCTTCACCGTATGGACCGTGAAGTGCCAGAAACGCAAAGTCAAAGAGCTTTGAGAATTCATCAGGCTGAATTCTTCTTCCTACCTGCCGAATAACGTTTTCTCTTTCTTCTATGCTTAAATCTCCCAGAGATTCGATATATATCTGAAATCCTCGTGGAGTAGGGGGAAGATGGTTAAACGGAGGGAAAAAATCTCTGATAGTACCTTTATATATGTATTGCCAATCCAGTAGGATAAAGTCACCTACACTGTCAACAAATACTGGAACAGCTTCAAATAAATTCTTATTAAGATTGTCATAAACGGTACGTCCACCTGCAAAGGAAATCTCTCTTTCTCTTGACTGTCCGCCAAAAAATATTCCTATTTTCATGATATAATCCTTCTTTTTACCGGTTAAAGTATATTTTGGGTTGATGTATTAAAAATTAATACCGACAGTAAAGCAGTATTATTGTTTTGTAATAAGTTGAATATCTACTAGTATACTGTTGATGGCATTACTGCGTGCGGGTCGTCCGGAGCCGTGATATTTACCGCTACTACACTGGTAATTTCCGGAACAGCTTTTTTGATAGCTTCTTCCACTCCAGCTTTTAATGTCATAGCAGACATCGGGCAAGAACCGCAAGCTCCCAGAAGTTCAAGTTTGGCAACCATATTTTCTGTTACCTCTATTACTCTTACATTACCTCCGTCAGCTTCCAGGTATGGTCTGATGCTGTTCAAAGCAGCTTCTACTTTTTCAATTAATCCGGAATTTGGTGCTGTAGTATTCATTTTATCTTTTATAAGCCTTGTAAACTTAATTTTTTAAACTTTGATTTCCACTCTTTTGGTAGCCTCAGACTCTGCATTTCTGATTGCAACTTGCTGAGCGAGCGCTTCTGCAAGCTCTTTGAATGCTTCTGCAATTACGTCATTTTGCATTGCTGCAGGCTTTCCGTTGTCTCCACACTCTCTGATTCCCTGCACCAATGGTATCTGTCCTAATAAGGGAACGTTATTACTTTCGGCAAATCCTTTACCTCCGTTTTCCCCAAAAATAAAATATTTATTATCAGGTAGTTCAAGTGGGGTAAAATAAGCCATATTTTCAACAACTCCCAAAACGGGTACATTAATTTGTGGTTGTCTGAACATTCCTAATCCTCTCTGTGCATCTGCTAGTGCAACTTTCTGAGGGGTAGTGACAACAATGGCACCTGTTACGGATACCGTCTGAACAAGAGTAAGGTGAATATCGCTGGTTCCCGGAGGCAGGTCTATTAAAAGATAATCAAGCTCTCCCCATTTGCAATCTGAAAAGAACTGCTTCAATGCTGAACTTGCCATTGGTCCTCTCCATACCATTGCATGGTCCGGGGGAGTAAGAAAGCCGATTGACATCAATTCTACACCGTATTGCTTTACCGGAATGATGAAATTTTTTCCATTTTCCTGGATTACGCTTGGACGTACATCTTCAAGATCAAACATGGTAGGCATGGATGGTCCGAATATATCTGCATCGATCAAACCAACTTTAGCGCCTAATTTAGTCAGTGCTATGGCAAGATTGGCGGTAACTGTAGATTTACCTACACCGCCTTTGCCTGAGGAAATGGCTATAATATTTTTTACTCCCGGAAGCATCGGACCGGCACTGGTTCTAGCCGATGTAACATCTGCAGTCATATGAACTTCAACTTTTGCATCAGCGGAAACAAGTTTATGAATTGCATCAACGCATGAAGATTTGATAAGTTCTTTGAGCGGGCAGGCTGGAGTTGTTAAAACTACAGTAAATGAAATTTTATTTCCTTCAGTCTGAACATCCTTAATCATGTTTAAGGTCACAAGATCTTTTTTCAGATCCGGTTCCTGAACTGTTGATAAGGCTTTAAGAATTTGTTCTTTAGTAAAAACCATCAATTAAATAATCCTTCTGTTGTATCTGTGCAATTTACTCAAAAATGCTCAAATGTCTTAACAAAACTATTTCCGAATAAGTTGTCTTTCCCCTTAAATAATTGAGTATTTATTCTTTTGGTGAAAATAATACTACATTATTTTTTATAGGAGGAATGGTTTTGAGGTAGGCATACAATGCCTTGAGGTCTGCTTCTTCCATTCCTGCATACATTGTCCATGGCATATTTGTATTAAAACGACCTTTTTGAACAACCATGTTCCTTGCTGCTGAATCAGTGTAAGCCTTAAATCTTTTTACAAACTGCTCTTCAGTCCAGTTTCCGATCCCTGTTTCTTTGTCAGGAGTAATATTCGCAGATCTGACAATACCTCCATGGGGGAGTGGAAATTCAAATCCTCCTGCATTTTCCATGCCTGCGACTTTGCGTCCTTTATCCTGTTTTGTATGACAGTCCGTACAGGAAGCTGCGATATAAATATATTTTCCGTAAGCCACTAAATCAGTTGAGTCAGGAATTTTATGAAAATCCGGTTTTTGAGGAATGGTATTGATAATGAAATTCATTGGGAAATCTGCTTTAGATTCGGGAGCTTGTTTACCTACAGGTTTTAATGTTCTGAGATAAGCAATAATGCATTTTATGTCATCTTCATCCATTTTGCCATATGCAGGATGGGGCATCACACTGAACAAAGCTTTTCCGTCTTTGGAAACACCACTTGTAATAGCTCTGAAAATTTCCCCGTCTGTCCAGTTGCCAATGCCAACAGGTGAAAGATTCTGAGCATAAAATGTACCCGGAAATCCCATCTTCTGGTTAAATTCTTCCCCTCCGCTGCCCAGGGTGCCTTCCACCATTGGTCCTGCGAATTTATTCCAGTCTCTTTCAGAGTGACAATCCATGCAAACAGATAGATAGTTGGCCAGATATTTACCTCTTGCAACTTTTGCCGGACTCATATCTATTTTCATTTCCGGAGCAGGACCTACATTGGGTAAGGCAAATTTCATATATATAAGTGCACCGATCAGGAGAATAAAAACACCGGCAAAAATGAATAAGAGTACTTTAAAAAGTTTTATCATATAGAATATTCATCTTGGTTAAAACTAATAAAAAGGAGTATTGGATACTTTTCCACATTAAAATAAAGGAAAGTGTGAATAACCTGTTAAAAAGATGTGGAATTTGAGAAAGGATCTTCATCTACAATCAATTTGATCAATTCTGTCTTTTTATTAAAAATGTTAAAATGTTATTAACCGGATAATATAAAGTGTTGTTTTCAATGCCTCATTTAAATTTGTTAAATTTAATACCTCATAATTTAAAGGCAGAATGGCAGTTTCCAAGGAGATCCTCGACAAGATTAATGAAAGCATTGATATAGTAGAAGTTATTGGGGATTTTGTAACTCTCAAAAAGAAAGGCCATTACTATAGCGCCTGTTGCCCCTTTCACAATGAAAAAACTCCCTCTTTTGCTGTAACTCCCGCGAAAGGCATTTATAAATGCTTTGGTTGTGGTAAAGCCGGTGATGCCATCCGCTTTGTGATGGACATTGAAGGCTTGAGCTATATAGAAGCCATGAAATATCTTGGCAAAAAATATGGCATTGATATACCTGAGGGACCAACTAAAGATATTGACTTTCACAAGCAAAATGAAAGAGAAAGCCTTCTCATTATCTTGCAATATGCAAAGAATTATTTCCAGAAGATTTTACAGGAACATGATGAGGGCCAGTCTATTGGTTACAGCTATTTCAAAGAAAGAGGATTTTCTGACTCAACGATTAAGAAATTTGATCTGGGGTATAGCCTGGAAGAATGGGAAGGGCTTTTTAAACAGGCTGTAAAAGAAGGTTTTTCTATTGAAATGCTGGAAAAAGCCGGACTGGTTGTAAGAAAGGAAAATGCTAATGATAAAAATTCTGTAAGGCACTACGATAGGTTCAGGGCCAGGGTAATCTTTCCAATTCATAATGTCACAGGGAAAGTTATTGCTTTCGGGGCCAGGATTCTGAAAACCGATAAAAGTCAGCCCAAGTACCTTAACTCTCCTGAAACTGAAGTTTATCATAAAAGTAAAATTCTCTACGGGATTTACCAGGCAAAGCAGTCTATCCGTCAGGAAGATAATTGCTTTCTTGTAGAAGGTTATACCGACGTAATTAGTCTGCATCAGGCGGGAATTGAAAACGCGGTTGCATCGTCAGGTACTTCACTCACTGAAGATCAGGTAAGGTTGATCAGCCGATATACCATCAACATTACCATTTTATATGACGGAGATATTGCCGGTATAAAAGCATCCATGCGCGGTATCGACATGATCCTGGAGCAGGGGATGAATGTGAATGTGGTGACCTTTCCTGATAGTGAGGATCCGGATAGCTATGTCAGGAAGCTTGGTGGGGAAGAATTTAAGAAATATATAAAGGCTTCCAAAAAAGACTTTATCAGTTTTAAAACGGCTCTTTTCTTAAAGGAAACGGAAGGTGATCCTGTAAAAAAAGCAGGAGTGATCAGGGAAATTGTGGAAAGTATTTCCAAGATTCCCGATGCCATAAAAAGAGCTGTATTTTTTAAGCAATGCAGCGCTCTTATGGAGATAGAGGAACAAACCCTCATTTCCGAATATAATAAAATTGTTCTTAAAAAGAATCAGGAAAAGAAGCATGAAGATGCTCCTCCCCCTGATCTGCCTCCCGATTTTTTTAATCCTGATTATGAACCTGTTCAGGAAGAGAAAAAGCCTGAATTGACTTCCATTGAAGCGCATGAAAGGGAAATTTTAAGGCTTATCATAAACTACGCACCTGTAAAACTTGAAGAATCGAAGAGGTTGTATGAGTATGTGCTGGAACAGGTAGAAGACATTGATTTTCACACTGACATTTACAGGAGAATGCTTGAGATGGTTAAATCTGAGCATGATAACGGCAATTTGCCCGACAAAGGCTTTTTTATTCAGCACAATGATGAAAAAATAAGAAATGAGGCAGTGGACATGTTGGTCTCCAAATACGATTATAGTCCGAACTGGGAAAAGAAATTTAAAATCTTTATAACCAAAGAAGAAGATAACCTTGCAGAAATTATCTATTCCTGTGTTTTGAAGCTTAAAAAGCTTAATGTGATGTTCTTACTGGAGCAAAATAAAGAGCAGTTAAAAAATAATCCTTCGGAAGAAGAGCAGATAAGGCTGATGATGATCTACACAAACCTGAAAAAGGTGGATATGGAATTGGCCAAGATGATTGGAAACGTAATCTCGAAATGACATTTAAAATCATTTTTTGTATTATTGTTACTGTTTAATTCAGTTTTTAACTCTGTCAGGTTTACTTTTGCAGAGTATAGAAGTAGATGGCAGCAAATTGAATTCAAATGAATTCATTTGAAGTTGCCGGAACTGAGGCAGTATATATTTAATTGAGGTTTACTTGAAAATTTTATTCATTAGTCCCCGAGTGCCATATCCTCCAACAGATGGAGGTGCAATAGCGATATACAACACTGTTACCGGAGCAGCAAGGGCGGGGCATGAAGTATATCTACTCTCACTTAACACGCCAAAACATTTGCAGGAAGGGCCTGTGGTTCCTGGTTTAGTATATCAGGAAGCAGTTTTTGTGGATACCAGATTTTCTTTTTTTAAAGCTGTTAAAAATATTATTGGCGGTAAATTGCCCTACATAGCAGAAAGGTTTGTATCTGAAGATTTTTCGCAAGCAATCGAAAGACTTTTGAAAAAAAATACTTTCGATATTATACAGTTTGAAGGGACCTATGTAGCCTGGTATGTAGATGTAGTAAAGAAATTCAGCAATTGCCCCTTAGTTATAAGAGCGCATAATGTAGAGTATGTAATCTGGGAAAGACTTGCAGAAAATAAAACCAATCCCATTAAGAAATATCTCTACAATGATATGGTAAAAAAACTCAAGGTGCTTGAGAAAGATTACTATAATAAATTCGATGGTATTGCCTCCATTACATTTGATGACGGAGAGCGGTTAAGGGCGCTTGGAATTAATAAATCTATAAAAGTTGTCCCCTTTGGAGTGGGAATTGAAAAATTTCTTCACAAAGAGGAAGTTCCTAAGAAGCCTTTCACTATTTTCATGCTTGGTTCACTTGACTGGAGACCCAATCAGGAAGCAGCAATTTGGTTTGTAGAAAATATTTGGCCAGAGTTAAGTAAGGCAATTCCTCAATTGGAATTGCATATTGCAGGGAAAAATACTCCACCAAAAATTTATAAATTAAAGCAGGACAGAGTCTATATTCATGGCTTTATAGAGGACTCGCTTAGATTTATGCAGGAATATGACTTAATGGCTGTTCCTTTACTTTCCGGAGGGGGGATGAGAGTTAAAATTATAGAGGGAATGGCTTTACATAAAGCAATTATCTCCTCTGCGATTGGTGCCGAAGGAATCATGTGCGAAGACGAAAAAAATATTCTTTTGGCGAACACGAAAGAAGAATGGATAGGGAAGATTAAGAATTACTTTAAAGACACTGAGAAATACCGCAATTTGGGGAACAATGCCGGTCGTCTGGTAGAAAATACCTATTCAAATCAAGTAGTGACAAGAACATTTATTGATTTTTATAAACAACTTATTATTAAGAAAAAGGCATGAAAATACTAGTAGCGCTGTCCAGGTTTCCTTACCCGATAGACAAAGGAGATAAACTGAGAGCCTTCTATCAGATTCAGGGACTGAGCAAATATCACGAGGTTCACCTGGTTTGCATTGCCGATAAAACCCCGTCTCCCGCTGAATTCAACGAAGTAAAACAATACTGTAAAAGCATTGAAGTAATTGAGTCACGCAAACTAAAACGCTTGATCAATTTAGGCTTTGGGCTTTTTAATAATCTTCCGTTTCAGGTAAATTATTTTAAGTCTTCAAGGATGAAAAGGGCGATTGAGAAAGTGCTTAAAACGCAATCAATTGACATGTGCTATGTGCAGTTGGTGAGGTTGGTTGTTAATATTCCTTTCAGTCTTAATACAAAATATTATCTTGATTACATGGATGCCTTGTCAGAAGGCATGTACAAGCGGGTAAAGTTTTCCAGATGGTATGAAAAGCCAGTGGTAAAACTAGAAGCGAAAAGATTAAGGGATTTTGAAGCAAAAGCCTTCTTTTACTTCAATGGTTATTCAATCATTACAGAGTCTGATGCTACTGCTTTTCCTTCTGATATTAAAAAAAGGATGGACATTATCCCTAATGGTATTTCCAGCGGATTTTTTAATTTCAGGTCTTTCCCTAAGGATAAGAGCTATGATATCATATTTACTGGAAATATGGGATATCATCCTAATATACAAGCATCAAAGTATCTGGTAAATCAGATAATGCCCTTATTGAACAAACAAGATGTGAAAATTTGTTTATCGGGAACCAGTCCTTCCATTGAAGTTCAAAACCTTGAAAGTGAAAATGTGATTGTTACAGGTTTTGTTCATGATATCAGAGACTATCTGGCTAAAGCGAAAATCTTTGTAGCTCCTTTGTTTTCAGGGTCGGGTTTGCAGAATAAATTGCTTGAAGCTATGGCCATGGGTATTCCGACAATTACTACTTCATTGGCTAATTCTGCCTTAGGAGCAAAGCCTGGACAGGAAATTATGGTTTGCGATGATGAAGAGTCTTTTGTGAAAGCAATTCAACAATTACTTTCAAATCCTGAGTACGCAAGAGAAATTGGCGCAAAGGGAAGACTTTTTATTCAGAAAAACTTTAACTGGGAAGTAAGCAATGATATGCTTGAAAAAGCATTTAGAAAAATATTAAATTAATATTCGCAGAAAATTTAATCTGCAACCTCATATGTCAGAAAAATTAGACACAATAGAAGAAGCAATCGCTGAGATAAAAAAGGGAAATGTAATCATCGTTGTTGACGATGAAGATAGAGAAAACGAAGGAGATTTTATCTGTGCAGCTGAATGTATAACGCCTGAGATTGTCAATTTCATGGCTACTCACGGAAGAGGTTTGATCTGCGCGCCTTTAATAGAAGATCGTTGCGAGGAACTTGGTCTGGAGTTAATGGTAGGCCGAAATACTGCGCAGCATCATACTCCTTTTACTGTATCTGTTGACCTTTTAGGTCACGGTTGTACTACTGGTATATCAGCAAGCGACAGAGCTAAAACTATTAAAGCTCTTACGGATCCTACCATAAAGCCTGAAGAGTTAGGAAGACCAGGTCATATTTTTCCTCTGAAAGCTAAGACCGGTGGTGTTATCAGAAGAGCGGGACACACAGAAGCAGCTATAGATTTTGCAAGACTTGCAGGATTTCAACCTGCAGGTGTGCTTGTGGAGATTATGAATGAAGACGGCACAATGGCAAGGCTTCCTGATCTTAGAAAGGTAGCTGAGAAATTTAAGCTGAAACTTGTTTCCATTAAAGATCTGATTGCTTACAGACTTAAAAATGAATCATTGATAAAAAGTGAGATCGGAGTAAAAATGCCAACTGAGTTTGGTGACTTCGAATTACTCGCTTTCCGTCAGACTAATACAGAAGATCTACATCTTGCTTTGGTAAAAGGAACCTGGAAAGAAGATGAACCGGTACTTGTAAGAGTTCACAGCTCTTGTGTTACAGGTGATATCTTCGGCTCATGCCGTTGTGATTGCGGTCCGCAGTTGCACAAAGCAATGGAACTGGTAGAGAAGGAGGGGAAAGGTTTAGTCCTTTATATGAACCAGGAAGGACGTGGTATTGGGCTTCTTAATAAATTGAAGGCATACAAACTTCAGGAGCAGGGCAGAGATACTGTTGAAGCCAATCTTGAGCTTGGATTCAAGATGGATGAAAGAGATTACGGAGTAGGTGCTCAGATCATAAGAGAACTAGGTATCACTAAGCTTAAGCTTATCACCAATAATCCTGTTAAAAGAGCCGGTTTGATAGGTTATGGTCTGGAAATCGTTGATGTTGTTCCTTTGGAGATCAATCCAAACGCTTATAACGAGCAGTACCTCATGACCAAGAGAGATAAAATGGGACACAATATTCTTAATCCGAAAAAGAAATAAGCATGGCTAAAGCAAAGAAGGCAGCTTCGAAGAAAAAGCCTCTGATACTCGTGTCTAATGATGATGGAATTTCTTTTTATGGAATCAGATTGTTAGTAGACATTATGAAGGAGCTTGGGGAAGTGGTTGTAGTAGCTCCAAGTGGTCCTCAATCAGGAATGGGGCATGCCATTACAATAGGTAATACGCTTCGTCTTGATGAAACGGATATCTTCAAAGGTGTTAAAGCTTACGAATGCTCCGGAACTCCGGCAGATTGTGTAAAGCTGGCCAAAGACTTTGTTCTTAAAGGAAGAAAACCTGATCTGGTTGTCAGTGGAATCAATCATGGAAGCAATTCTTCCATAAGTGTTCTTTACTCCGGAACCATGTCTGCTGCGATGGAAGCCGCTATTGAAGGAATGCCTTCAATAGGTTTTTCTTTATGCGATTATTCTCCGAATGCGGAAATGGAACATGGAAGAAAATTCATTAAGCAAATCGCAAAACAAGTACTGGATCATGGAATGCCGAAAGGTGTTGCGCTTAATGTTAACATACCTGCAAAGTCAAAGGGAAAGATCAAAGGTATAAAAGTCTGCAGACAGGCGAGAGCCAGATGGCAGGAGAAATTCGAAGAGCGCAGAGATCCTAGAGGCAGAAGATATTTCTGGATGGATGGCAACTTTGTAAGCCTTGACAATGGACAAGATACAGATGAATGGGCTTTGAATAATAACTACATATCATTAGTGCCTTGCTCATTTGATATGACTGCCCATGAGACTTTAGCTGAATTGAATGCGAGCTTTAGTAAGATGAAGAAGGCTTAAAGCTGAAAGCGTAAGGCTTAAAGTAAACTAAGCTAGATTACATTTTTGTAAGCATCAAGAGAGGTGTATTGAGTTCTTCTCTTGTTGCTTAAAGCTTATTTTATATGAAATACACTAGAGTTTATTGGGGGAGTTTTTTAGTATATTCAAGTATCGTTTTATTTTTAGTATCCTTCTTTTTACCTGCATTTACTCATATGGATGAAGGAAGGCCAGAAACAATTCCAGGGTTTTTCGCTGCTTTATTAGGTTTTTTCTTTGGGATATTTGCTTTATTCTCAGGAGATAAAAATTTGTTATATGCTATAATTCCGCTGAGTGTGTGGTTTGCAAATCCATTATATGTACTACTAGTAATTATAAAGTTTAACAGACAGAGACTTCGCTGGATAAATTGGGTGCCTAGTTTGCTTTCATTTTCATTTATATTTTGGGGGACCATGAAGGATAAGGCTCACTTGGAAGTTGGGGACATGAAATTGGACGTTGGATATTTTGTTTGGCTTTGTAGTATAGTGTTGATTGGATTTTCATTTCATTTTCCTAATCCTGTAAAAGTCAAAAAGAGGGGCAAAGAAGGTGAAAGAGAAAATAGGAAGATCAAATATAAATCATTGCCATCTGCTGATATTAGGGGAATGCAAAAGGTTAAGAGAAGGTAATTTTTATAAACATGCACTTTAAAATTCAATCTTTCCTAAGACCGGATATTCTGCTATATCTGATTGTTCTGAGTTTGATATTTCTTACAATAAAGGTCAAAGGACTGGTCGCTGATATACAATTGCACGATACTTACTACGTAGTTGAGTATCGTTTTTTCATATATCCGTTTATTATTTTATTTGCAATTGAGGGACTGATATATTCAGCATTTATATTTTTTAAGAAGTATCCGAAATATATACTTAGTCTGATTTATTTTATAGTTTCGATAGTATCGGTAATAAGTCTTATTAAGGCAATGCTCCCTTTGATAGGTTTAAATTCATTTACCCACAGATATTATTCTTTTGCAGAACCTGTATATTCAAGTTCTAAGGAAGTTCTGTTTCTTCTGATAGTATTTTTTCTATCTAAAATAATCTACGTGTTGAGTTTAGTTCTAAGAAGGAGAGTTGTTTAATGCAACCAAATTAAGAGTATGATTATTTTTCAAAGTTCATTGAATAAGTAAGCCGGCATAGCTTGAAATTTCATAGAAGCCACCGGCAGTATCTTCTTTTGGTTTGATGTTTATAGTGGAATTGCCATTAATATTTAGGTTTGTTACCCTTTTTTCATTTTACTAACCCAAATATAAAGCGTCCATATCACCGTAATTACAAAGACTATGATTAGTGGAAGATAATAGTGACTGAAAAACTCATGGAAGTATGATCCGATAATTACATAAAATGAGGCAATACAAAGTTTGAAAGGAGCAAATTCTATATTGGACCA
This sequence comes from Sporocytophaga myxococcoides DSM 11118, assembly GCF_000426725.1. Classification (NCBI taxonomy): domain Bacteria; kingdom Pseudomonadati; phylum Bacteroidota; class Cytophagia; order Cytophagales; family Cytophagaceae; genus Sporocytophaga; species Sporocytophaga myxococcoides. The sequence continues at coordinate 313,040 of NZ_AUFX01000005.1, forward strand.
GGTTGTTTTTCTTGTAAAGAAGTTCATATCATTAATTTTTTAAGACCTTTACTAGTTTTAAAGCGAATATTATTATCAGAGATTTTTATCTTCAATCTTGTGTCCGCAATCTATGAAGAACTGTCTTAATTGTTTGTAAGTTTCTTCATCAGCATTGATGTTCCTATGTCTATTAATAGCAATATATTCACAACTCAGACAAACATTAAGAGCAGAGATTATCTTTTTATTTTTATCATAAAATACTATTGCATCTCTATAAATAGGAGCACACATCCAAGCTGGAATTTCTCTGATTTTAGTTTGCAGTATTCTTACTAGGTTTATTACCTCATTGTCAGTTGCGGAAAAAGCTGCAATTTTTTCACTGAATATATGAAAGTTCCCTTTGTCATCAAGAAGATATTGAGTAGTGCCATACAATTCTTCTAAACCTTTGACTTGTTTGAGCTCTTCAAAATTTAATGATTTGTTTCTACGTCTTAGCTTTTGAAGGATTTTTATTTCTTGCTCTCTTTGTTTCTCAAACCTTTCACCTCTTTGTAATGAGTAAGTTTCGATGTATTCAAATGTTAAACTGTTGATATAGTCAATTGATGAAATGTATTCTGGTTTCATTGTTGGATATCTCAATTTGCTTGCAAAGGACTTGTCTGTTTAGTATCTGGTGTTAGAAGCAATACCAATTTGAGGAAAAACAAATTCTTTGACATAATCCCTTATATACCCTTCAGCCTTAATAATTTTATCTTTTCTTTTTATAAGTTCAGGTCTTACTTCTTCAGCTATTCTTTGTCTTTGTTCATTTTCCTCATCGGTATATTCTTCTGATTGAAAAGTGTTATCATAGAGAAGAACACAAATAGATTCAATTAAAATATCAATTTTACGTTTTAAATAAGCTTGTTCATCTATTGCTTTTAATAGCATTGGGAAATAATCTAGTTCGGCGAGGAATAATTCTTCATCTTGATCCATAAATGCCAGGTTCAAATTGTTTCCCCATATATCCAACAACTCCTGATTCAGTTGAGGATCTTGCCGGCTTGTTGATTCACAATTTTTAGATCCGCATTTTGAACAATTCGTATTCCATATTTTCTGGTGATCAAAAAGGTCAAAAGCTGCTTCCAACTTAGTCAGAGGGAATGAATCAATGTTTTTACAGTCTTTACAGGTTCTATCGATTTTATATTCTGTATTGTTGTTTAGATTAAGCATAAGAGTTCTGCGATGGAAAAAATGTGATCATTCAGTTAAAAGTCTTTTCGCCATAATCAAAATATTCCACAAGGAGAATAAGTCAGGGCCTTTGTCTGCATGAAGAATATAACGTCTGTCTTCTTTGTCAACAACTGTGAGCTCATGCCATTCGCTTTTCTTATGATTGCCTTCTCTATAACTTAAAAGTGTTGGATTTGATGAGGTCTCCAAAACGGTGGGGGTAAATGAAGTAATATTTGAAATCTCAATGGCGATTGTGGATTTATTGTCGTTGCAAATAACCTGTCTTGTGCAGATAAGTGTCCACTCATTCGTAGGTTTTGTGAAAAATAATACCGGTGGTCCACTATATTTGGGTTGTATGTAGCTTATTAAATATTGCTGCATGTATGGCGAAAGATCTTTGAATAGAAATGATGATTTTGTCGGCAATTTATACTTGTCTGCTTTCCATAAAAGACGCTTAATTAAAAAATTATCAGTTTTTTCCATACAGTCATTTTTCTTAATGCGGAAGAAAAGGAAAAAATGTATTCAGAGGTAAACAAAGTGAGAACGCATGTTTTAAACGCTCTCACTCTGCTTTATCACAAATTAATACTCTTCTATTTCAAACTCCGCATCTTTTTCCCAGATCTCCATTTCACAAGGCTTGCAGTTGAATTTGAGTTTATATTCGACTTCTCCATGCTTTAATACCAGAGGTTCAGAGAGTTTTTCTCCCATCGTCTCTTTATTGTATTTCCAGCATTTGCCTAGTTCGTATTTTACACAATACTTTGTAACCATCACGCGTGACTTACCAGGATCCCATTGCAGTTCAAATGCTTTTTCAATATCAGTTACTCCATGTCTGTGATAAAAGGCTCTGGCCATTTTATTGGACACATTGTATGTAAAATCAAGTTGAGAAACAGGGTATGGATGATCTGTTTTGGTCATCTGGAATTCTTCGCGATGATATTCTTTTATTCGGACTTCCATCAATTCATCCAGAACGGTTCTTCTGATTTCATTGATTTTAGAGGTAGGTAGAAACCAGTTATCAGATAAATCAATGTTAATTTCATCGACAACGAATGGTGTACTTCCTGCTTTGGAAAGATTTTTCTTAATACCTGATATGGATTCTCCGCTTTTACTGATCTCTTTAGAAGATAGAATGGACGAGCTGCACGTGTGTCCATCTTCGTCTACTGCAGTTAATCTGAATCCATCATTTGTTTCAGTGAATCTTAGCTTTACACTGATTTTTCTTACTGCACTATCTTCTCTTTCGACTATCTTATTAAACTCAGCATCTGAGTTACGGTAAATCATCGTGCCTTCTTTGATAGGCTTGAAGGTATTAGGAATTACTACATTATTCAGGATCACATTTACCTGCGCGCCATCGGCTTCACCGTTTTCATTTACAAAGTAAAGTCCGTCTCCGTTGTTTAATAAGTCTGAATTCTCAATGATGTAGCCTTTACCTCTTACTTCGATCAGTTTACCAATCTCTTGTCCCTGAGATTTGGGTGTTTCCCATGAACCTATTCTTTCTTTTCTGTGATTCAGAAAATAGTCTGTATAGCCTCTGTTGAAGCTTCTGTCCATTTCCGGGACGAAATTATAAAACGTTTTTCCTGAAGAAGCTTTCTTAAACTTGTCATTGTTTTCCAGAAAGGCATCGAGCTTTTGTCTCAAATATGAAACATTGTTTTTAACATAAACAATGTCCTTCAGACGACCTTCGATTTTAAATGAAGTGATACCAGCCTCAACCAGGTTAGGAAGTTGATCACTAAGGTCAAGGTCTTTTATTGATAACAAATGACTGTTCTCTATCAGTGTTTCGCCTTTCCCATCAATAAGTCTATAAGGTAATCTGCAGTTTTGTGCACAAGAGCCCCTGTTGGCGCTACGTTCGCCATTAGCAACGCTCATGTAGCAGTTACCACTGAAAGAAACGCATAGAGCGCCGGATACGAAAAATTCAAGCTCTACATCCGTTGCGTTTCGTATCTCCCTTATCTGGTCCAGGTTTAATTCCCTGGCAAGTACAACCTGCTTGATTCCTGCATCTGCAAGGAACTTGACATGTTTGGGATCTCTGTTATTAGCCTGTGTGCTGGCATGGATGACAATCGGAGGCAGGTCCATTTCCAGGATAGCCATATCCTGAACGATCAATGCATCTACACCAATTTCGTAAAGTTCATAAATAAGCTCCCGGCAGGTTTCTAGTTCGTTATCGTAAAGGATGGTGTTGAGAACGACATACACTTTTGCCTTGAAAAGATGGGCATATTCTACCAATTGCGCTATATCTTCTACCGGATTGGTAGCGTTGCTTCGTGCACCGAATTGTGGTGCGCCGATATATACGGCATCGGCCCCGGCATTAATGGCAGCCATGCCCTGATATAAATTCTTGGCAGGAGCCAGAATTTCAACTTTCTGTTTCATATGAACTATAAATTTCCGCAAATTCCCCCTGCTTTCCAAGAAAATAGGGACTGTACTGGTAATCAGAGGGGTTTGCTTCGGGATAAACAAAGTTTCAGATTGAATCGTGCGTTTGGCAAATTCAATTTGTCTAGCGGAGAATAGAATTTGACGTACCTAAAACTCAGTTTGCGGCTCCCCTAATTGAATTTGCGGAGCCGCAAATTGAATTGTGGGAAGGGTATTTTCAATTTGCGGTGCCTACAACTCAATTTGTCGTTCCCATAATTGAATTTGCGGACCGGAGAATAGAATTTGCGGATACTCAAATCGAATTTGCGGAGCCCCAAATTGAATTGTGGGAAGGGTATTTTCAATTTGCGGTGCCTAAAACTCAATTTGCCGCTCCCATAATTGGATTTGAGGAAGGAGTAATAGAATTTGAGGATACTCTAGACTTTCTTTTGCCAATCTCATATTAAACAAGGGAAAAAGATAAACCATAGCCAAATTGAAATTGAATTTGTAACTGTAGTTGATAAACTTTATAATTTAATAGATTAGATGTTTTGGTTTCAATGAAAAGAATTTATTTCCTTGAAAAACAAGTGAATAAATTTTGCATATGAAACCTTTTAAAACAATTGAAATCCAGACAGGGTTTAACAGGAAGAATTAATATTTTTAATCGATCAGATACTCAGAAGTCTATATGTCTTGTAAGACCGAAGTGTAAACTATCACAACAGGCAGGTATGATTCGGAAATATTTTTTTAAAATCTTTTTAGTTTTAACATCTATCCTTGTATTGTACTTCGGAATCGTATTTGTGCTTTCTTTAAATTACAAACATGAGATTCACGATTTTATTCTCAAAACCATTAATGATAAAATTAAAAAGCCTGTAAAGGTCAAAGATATTGACTTATCGCCCTTTTCAGGTTTCCCATATATTTCATTAACACTTCATGATGTCGTAGTTCCCAAATCAGATTCAAATGAGCGTCCATTATTAAAACTTAAGAAAATAGAGGTGCTACTGGGCCTTCATCGTATCTTATTTAAAGAGTATCACATTTCAGGAGTAACGCTATCGGATGGCATACTCGATGGGCGTGTTGATTCCCTGGGCAATAAGGATTTTGATATTTTTATAAAAAAAGATACCGTATCTGAGAAACCTCATCTTTCTGAAATTAAAATAGATAAAGTAAATCTTAAGAATTTTGAAATCTACTATGAGGATCAATTTAAATCTAAGTGTATACATCTGATATTGAGGAATACAGAAAGTAAGGTAAATCTTGATTCGAACAATGTCCGTGCTGACTTACGCGGCACTATATATTCTGAGGAAGTTACTCTTCGTCCCGGAACGCTCTTTCAAAAGGCTGACTTGCAAGCTGATTTTTTAATCGACTATGATTTCAAATCTGAACTGTTATCATTTGATAAAAGTACTTTAGTGGCCCACAATGATTTATATTCTGTCAATGGTAATATTGATTTTTTAAATAAGTCTTTAATGACCTTAAACATTAAAACCGAGGGTGCCAGTGTTCAGAGTATATTTAGTCTGTTACCTGCAAAATGGACGAAAAGCATTGAGCAATTAAATGTTTCGGGAAAAGTCAATGCTGAGGCTTCCATTGCAATTAATCTGTTGCCAGGATATCAACCTAAATTCAATATAGATTTTTCAGGAAAGGGTTTTTCTATAGCAAATAAATTGCTGAATGCAGATGTTCATGATATTTCCTTTCCGAGAGCCAATCTGACTTCCACAGATAGTCTGGGTGCAGAAAATTATAAAATCACTTTTACCGGTTTGAAAGGAGTGATTAATAAAAGTGATTCGGTCACTGCGTCACAGCTTGCATTTGAAAATTTTATTGATCCTGATTTACATGCCAAAGTGAGCGTTAAACTGAGAAGCAAGACACTGTTTGATCTTGTACACTTTGGTCAATATTCCGAAGCAGGAGGGAGCTTTTTCATAAAAGGAACCTACAATGGTAAAGTGAATTATTTATTGGGGATACCCACTAAAACCCCTGTAATTAAAGGCATAGTAAAGCTTCATAGAGTCAGTGTGAAGCTGAATAAAGTTTATTTTCCTTTTGATAATCTGAATGGAGAAGCTGAGTTTGAGAATGATTTTATTAAGATGAAAAGGCTGGAAGTTCAGTGTGGTAAGACAGATATGAAAGTAAATGGTATTGCCAGAAATTTATTTAAATCTGTTTATAATGATCAACCAGGTCTTGAATTGGATCTTAATTTTGTTTCTGAACAATTCTACTTTAGTGATTTTACACAGTTTCCAAGAGCAAAAGGAAAGAATGAAAAGAGAAACATCCGTTTGGTAGAGGGGAGCAAGTTTATTTGGCCATATAATCTTCGTGCATCATTAACAGGAAAAACATCCAGGTTCCATGCTAATAATTATCAGGCTAATGATATAGATCTGAGCATTCATATGGATAGTAAAAATCTCAGAGTATCGGAGTCCCTGACTTCATTCGGTGGCACAATGCGTTCTGTAACGGATTTTATTCCAAGAAAAAATCATATTCATTGTAACACAGATGTCAGAATCGAAAAGATCAGGATTGATAAAATCTTCAGTGCATTCAATAATTTTGGTCAGAATATAATTTTGGCAGATAATATCAGAGGTATTGTAAATGGGAAGTTTGATACTTATTTCAGAATGAATTCTGCTTTGGAGCTGGATAGCAATTCTGTATATGTAAAAGGAGATTATGAGATTCATAAACTTGAAATGATCAATGTTGAGCCTATTATGAAGCTATCAAAAGTAGGCTTTAAAGAAATGGATCTGGAGCGTGTAACTTTTGATAAGATTAAATCTTCTGTTATTGTTAAAAATAATGTGATTGATATACCACGTACATTATTTGTGACAAACATCTTATATTTTTATCTGAATGCAACTATACAGCCGGATGGAGAAGCTGAGTTTAAAATGCTCGTACCTGTTAAGAATCTTAAAAAGAACCCTGATACCAGTGACCTCACGAATGACTCCAAAGCTGGGTTATCATTGCCTTTGAAGTTGAAAGGAAAATCCGGGAAATTAAAAGTATTGTAACAATCTTATAATAGAAAGACTATTGATTTCTCTTTACAACTATCTACATTATTGTTAAGGTTAAAGGTGCGTGGGCATTATTTTTCAGGCAACATCACATAAGAAGTATCACCTCTCCCCCCAAAAGAAATTCATTATCTGCATCTATATCTATAACCCCCTTTTATATAGATAACCTATAATTTGTCAGAAGCTCGTTGTTTTACTCTTCTTTCATAAACATAAAGTGTTCCGTACTCTTTGGATTTGAAGTTGTCTCCGGACAATCCTCTCTTTATAAGTTCTTTTCGTATAACTCTCATTACAAACCAATGACTGACTATAAGAACATTACTTTCATTATTTGCAATAACGTTATCAAGAAAATCAACTATTCTGCTTTTAAATTCATTAGTATCCTTGTTCGATGAGAATGATTTTATACGAACAATAATTGCCCATATAATAAATGGCAATTTTAATTTGTCTGATAAGAGATGCAAAATATCTAATTCTTTCAGTTCTGTTATTTCTGAAATTGGTCCGTTGTAAATATGATTTGCAGTGCCCACAGCTCTGATCATCGGGCTTGAATAACAATGTTGCCAGTTTATTTGGGAAAGGTCAACGTTTTTATATTCGATATTTTTGGTATTATCATATTCGGCAAACCATTTAATAACTTCTCCTTTTGAAAGTAAGAACTTATTTGGGAATGGTTGATTTACTTTAAAGTGTCTGACTAATCCTATTCTCATTTTGTCTTGAGTGTCGTTTTACAATGACTGTTAGAATTTGGATAGTATAAAAATAAATATTCAGCTGTTAACTTAGTGATTTGGTTTTCTATATTTTTCAATATGAGTAATATATAGAAATGAAATTAAGTGAATTCTACGTAATAGACATACTTAAAACAGGAGAAAATTTATATCCTTCAATTTTTTTGTATGATCTCCGAGAGGCCTTTTATCTATGTATTGTGTAGTGAATTTACGTTTCTGATCATCTTTTTCAGGATAACTTGAATCCGGGTCTTCATATCTATAACCCCAGAGAATAAAAGAAGTCCAGATAAAATTATGTATCAGAAATATGAAGATCATTAATGGGATGATGCAACCCAAGGCTTTATTTTCCTGAAACCTTTTTGGAATCCAATAAGCAATAGAAACTCCTAAAACAAATGGACTTGCTAAAAAAGAAATTAAAATTATTGTCCGCAGCCAATCCCACGCTAACTCTATAGGAATCAAGTTTCTCAGATAGAAATACATTATGCCTATGATAAAATATAAAGCTCCTAGAAGAGATAATTTATTGTTCATTATTAAGTTGAGATCTGCAAATTTTTAGCTGGTCGCAGGTTAATCTCTTTGATTTATTTTGTTATACGAAGGGATAAGAAATTATTTACAAGATATCAGAGATATATAAAAATAAAAATAGTTGTACCGGATTATTAAATCTCCAATACAACCATCAAAAAACTTACTACTTATAACTTACTACTTAAAACTCTACTGGTCTCTGGAATCCCCAACTTACAGTTCCGTTGTTAATATCTTGAGTCATTATAAGGCTGAATTTTCCTGGGTTCCACATGCAAGACTTAGAGTAGTGGTTATATTCTTCAACATTTTCTTCTTTACAAGTCCCGAATTGTTTATTATAAAATTGCTGAATACCAAGATATAAATCTGAAGCCTTTTCATAATCAGCTTCAGAGACAGTATAAAAGTAGCTGTATAGCGTATCGTTTTTCAGGTTGAATTCCAGATCAGTTTTTTTGCCCATCAGGTCAAGCTTTACTGATGCTTCTGAATAACCTTGTTTGGCCAGATCCGCGCTGCCTCCTTCAGGACGAGGATCTTTCAAAGAGGGAAATAACTCTTTAATTTTTTTGAATGGAGTGCCAAGAGGTAACTCATTGATGACCATTAGATTCTTTTTATCATCTTTTGTCAAACCTAGATCAACCACTTTTTCCTGTTCAACTTCTTCATGCTTTGGTTCTTCTTTAACTACCGTATCTTTCGGGGGAACAACAACAGTATCTTTAACAACCTCTTTAGTATCATTTTGAGCCTCCTCATGGCAGGCAATGAGACCTATCATCAGAAGACAACACAGGGAAATATTTAATTTAAGCTTCATTTTAAATACTCTTTCAAAGTTCGAAAATAAGGAATAAATCTTAAACAGGGTCTACGTCACAGACAATAATCGAGTTTTTAAATGCGGTTTCAGCCAGAACTTTTTCTATAGCTTCCTGCATTTTATATTTAATTGCCGGAAGATTTGCCTTATTTCGCTCAAATTTCAGGATTATTTCTTCCAGGTAGTAATTCCTTATTTTGTTAATTATTGGAGGCTCAGGGCCAAGGATTTGTTCTTTTGGGATAAAATACTTCAGTTTTCCGAAAAGCCTGTCAGCGCCCTTGGAAGCGATTCCAGCATCAGGATCTTTGAAGGTAATGCTAATAAGTCGGTAGAAAGGAGGGTAATGGAATTTTTCCCTTTCCGAAATCTCCGTATTAAAGAATCCTGAATAGTCCTGCTGAAGCAATTTGCCTATCACTGGATGATTTATAGATGAAGTTTGAAGGATTACAGTTCCTGCCTTTTCCCTTCTTCCGGCACGGCCGCTTACTTGAGTGAAAGTCTGAAAAGCCTTTTCATGAGCCCTGAAATCAGGGAAGTGGATGAGTGAATCAGCATCGAGTATGCCTACAAGATTTACCCTGTCAAAGTCCAGTCCTTTGGTTACCATTTGGGTTCCTACCAATATGTCAATTTTATTGTTCTGAAAGTCTTCAATGATCTTCTGGTAGCTATTCTTCTTGCGGGTTGTATCCAGGTCCATCCTCTGTGTGATGGCATCGGGAAACAAAAGTTTAATATCATCTTCTATTTTTTCCGTACCCAGTCCTACTGTCTTTATTTTATTGGATCCGCAGGCTTCGCAGCGTGTAGGAATGCTTTCATGGCTTCCGCAATAATGGCATCTCAGCTGTTTATGATAAAGATGATAGGTGAGGCTTACGGCACAATTGTCACATTTGGGAATATGACCGCAGTCTTCACAAGATATATAAGGAGCATAGCCCCTGCGGTTCTGAAACAAGATTACCTGATTTCTTTCGTGAAGACTCTTTTCAATCTGCTGAGTCAATAGACCGGTAAAGTCACCATGAATTTTTCTGTCTCTTTTTTCCTTTCTTACATCCACAGCAATCAATTGAGGAAGCTTGGCATTGCCAAAGCGTTGTTTGATTTCCACCAATCCCCACTTTTTATTCATCGCCTGAAAATATGATTCGACTGAAGGTGTGGCAGAGCCCAATAAAGTTTTGGAATGATGCATCCGGGCCAGCATCAAGGCTGTATCTCTTGCATGATATCTTGGAGCAGGATCATGCTGTTTGTATGATGTTTCATGTTCCTCGTCAATAATGATCAGTCCGAGATTATCAAAAGGAAGGAAGATGCTGCTTCTGACTCCAACTACAAAAGAAAACCTTCCGGAGATAATACCTCTCCATGTTTCCACACGTTCATTATCCGAAAACTTTGAATGATAAATTCCCATCTTGTCTCCGAATATCTTGCGAAGACGTTGTACAATTTGTGTGGTAAGAGCTATTTCAGGTAAAAGATACAGCACCTGACTGCCGCCGCTTAATACATTTTTGATTAACTCAATATAGATCTCTGTTTTTCCGCTGCCTGTAATGCCATGAAGCAATACAGCTTCTTTTTCTCCAAATTGTTCAAGAATGGAATCTTTAGCGCTTTGCTGAGTTTCGGACAAACGTACTTCTGTGAAAGTATTCTCTTCATTGTCTTCTTCAAATCTTGAGACTACCACTTCATACTCTTCAAAGATTCCTGCTTTCAAAAGGGATGTAAAAGGAGAAAGGGAACTTTCTTCAATAAGGAGGTTCTTGTTTGTACCATTTGCATTCTTGGCAGGGTTTTCAAGAAATCCTGTAAGCTTGATATATTTTAAAAGAAGATCCGTTTGCTTGGGCTTTTTCTCCAGCTTCGTAAAGAGCTCCTGCATATTTACCTTTTGGTCATATGGAGGGCATAGTCTTACCTTTTTTAATATTTTCGGAGTGAACTTTTCTTTTACCTCTTCAAAGACAATGATTCGATCTTTCTTAATCAATGATTTGATTAGAGAAGAACCGCTTTTCTTTCCAACGATAAGACTCACTTCATCAAAGGTCAATGCTTCCTTTTTCTCAAGCATTTCAATGATCAGAAGTTCTTTATCTGCAAAAGGCATTTTTTCTTCAAGGTCTTCAAAGTTTGGGTTCAATTGAATTTTTGATTCACTGCTGACTTTAAGTCCTGAAGGTAAAGCTGCATTCAAAACTTCTCCCTGATGACACATATAGTATTCTGCCATCCACTCAAACAGCTTAAGCTGAAAGGCATTTACAGAAGGTGTGTCATCAAGGATTTCTATGATATCTTTAGCCTCATATACATCGGGTTCAATAGAATGCACTTTAACTATTATTCCTGTTAAAATTCTTTTCTTCCCGAACTGGACAATAACTCTTGATCCTATGTTTACTTTTTCCCTTTCCGTATCAGGGATATGATAAGTGAAAGGCCTTGGTAAAGGCAGAGGAAGCAGAATATCCGCAAAGAGCCGGTCTTTTATATTTTCCTTATTAAACTCCACTTATAAATTAACTAGTTTTATTGATCTGTTTCCAGGCATCATCAACGCTGGTGACTGGCCATTGACAGGTATTATTATAGCATACGAAAATCCTTGTCTGATCTCCAGTTGCGGGACGGTCGACCAGTAGAGGAAATTCACTTCTTGATGCTGTACCAGCAAGGATTTTATTAGGATAAAATGTCTTATCGATTTCTTTTCTTAAGTTCAGGTATTCACTTCCGGAAATGGCAATCTCTGCGGTAGGCTCAATCATTGAGGTCACAAGGCTTGCCCAGTTGGAAACCCATGAAGGATCTGTTGTGATCAGTTTTTTCATTTTGGCGGCCATGATTTTTGCAAGGTTGCAAAAATCAGACCTTTCAAGTAAGATACCAAGCTTCTGTAAGTTTTGGGCCATTACAGAGTTAGATGCAGGAATCACGTTGTCGAAAATTTCTTTTTTTCTGGCAATCAATTTCTCCGCATTGTCAGAAGTGAAATAGAAGAGGTTTTCTTCTGCATCATAAAAATGCGTCACAACATGCTCTGTCAGTTCCTTAGATAGTGTGAGCCATTGTTCATCAAATGTCGCCTGGTAAAGAGAAATGTATGCATCAATAACCCAGGCATAGTCTTCCAGAAAGCCTTCCTGACTTGCTTTGCCGTCTTTGTAGTTTCTGAAAAGGACTTTGTTTTTTATGAGTTTGTTTTTTATAAAAGCTGCATTTGCAAGTGCAAGTTGAAGATATTCATCTTCATCAAATGTTCTGTAAGCTTCTGTCAGTCCTTTTAGCATGATGCCATTCCATCCGGAAAGGATCTTGTCATCAAGGCCAGGGGAAGGTCTTTTACTTCTTGCTTGTAGCAAAGTTTTTTTCCAATGTGCAATTTTTGTCTTCAGATCATTAAGGGGAATTTCTGAATATTTGGCAATCATTTCATCAGTCACCGCCTTGAATAGTATATTCTGGCCGTGCTCCCAATTCCCGTTTTCGCTGACGTTATAATAAGCTCTTAATAAAAGGATGTCTTCGGGAATTAACTTCTCAACTTCGTCTAAAGTCCATGTATAAAACTTTCCTTCTACACCTTCACTATCGGCGTCTAATGCTGAATAGAAGCCACCTTCAGAAGATGTCATTTCTCTTTTAAGCCATTCGTATGTCTCTCGGACGACCTCTTTATAGGTTGTATTTTTAGTTAATGTGTATGCTTCGGAGTACAGCGCCATAAGCTGTCCGTTATCACACAACATTTTTTCAAAGTGAGGAGCAAACCACTCCGCATCTGTGGAATACCTTGCAAAGCCACCGCCAATCTGATCATAGATCCCGCCCTTTGCCATTTCGTCTAATGTAAGAACCAATTGTCTCAGAGCAAGATCATCCTTTGTCAGATGATAGTATCTCAGCAGAAAGAAATACAATGTGGGCATAGGAAATTTGGGCTCTTTATCCATACCTCCCAGTGTAGTATCAAACTGAGCTGACATGGCTTTGTAGCCTGCATTCAGGTCCTCTATGCTGAAATCTGTTTGATCTTCTGTCAATCCATACTTTTGCAGTTCTGATGCATTCAAAGAATTGGTAAAAGTATCAGCGGAATCTTCCAGTGCCTTTCTCTGATCTTGAAAAGCTTTTAAAACCTCGTTTAAAACATGCTTCCATTGTTCGCGGGGAAAATAAGTGCCGCCAAAAAAGGGTTTAGCATCAGGTGTAAGAAAAACGTTCAGTGGCCACCCACCTCCAAGATTCATCTGCTGTATGGCCTCCATATAGATATGATCAAGATCAGGTCTTTCTTCACGGTCAACTTTAATATTAATGAATCCAGCATTCATAATCTCTGCTACACCTTCATCTTCAAAAGATTCCCTTTCCATGACGTGGCACCAGTGGCATGATGAATATCCGATACTGACTATTATAGGTTTATCTTCTTTTTTAGCCTGATCCAATGCTTCATTTCCCCAAGATTGCCATTGCACAGGATTATATGCATGCTGCTTCAGGTAAGGACTGGTTTCCTTAAGCAATTTATTGGCTTTTTTAGTTGTTGTATCTCCCTGCATATCCGTATGGCTTTTATCCATTAACAAAAATAAAAAGGAAAACGGGTCATAAAAGCTGTTTTTCCAAAGCCTTGATTTCAGAGTCTACTGAAAAATGATTTTTAAAATTATTCAGCTTATTAATTGTATCCCTGAGGAACTTTTGATGCGCAATGGAAGAAGGATTGAAGGCTTTGTGACATAATGCTTTTTGAATTTGATTCCATTCTAGTAATATGCTATTCGTTTCTTCTGTAAAGTAACACCCTGAAAATTTTTCCCAGATATAATTTTCAGCCATTGGAGTTGGATGAATCAAGTCGTCTTTATAAAATCGATAATCCCTCAGGTCATCCATCAATAGTTCATATGCTGGAAAGTAAAATACATCCTTAAATTTTTCAGTAAGCAGATGTACCGCTACCCTCAGAATAGATTTGCTGACAGAATTTAAGGTGATGGTATCTTTTATGTGTCTGACCGGACTTACTGTTAATAGAATTTTCAGACCCGGATTGAATTTTTTGAATTGTGGATGGACTTCTGAAAATGCTGAAATGATTTCATCAGAAGTCAGGAGGTTTTTACTGAAGTATGAAGACGGTTTTTTATGACAATTTGCAACAGCTTTATTATCTGGCAGTAGTTTGTAAATATAGGAAGTTCCTAAGGTAATGATGAGTAAATCTGCCTTTTTAAGAAAGCCATGAGTTTCATTGATTTGCACTCTTATTTTATCCCAAAGTTCATTTTTAGTAGGAGCAGAGAGGTCAGAATGGAAATCGTAGTTATACCATAAGTCATCTTGTTGAATAAAATAATCCTGACTAAGATATTGATTGTCAATTGAGTTTTGGAGTAAAGAAAAAAGTGATAGTGGGTTAAAAATGGTCCCGAAGGGATTGACCAAACTTGGGAATTTGGCGTTTTTTAGTTTGCTTCCAATTACTTCAGCAAAACATGAGCCTGCTGTGAGTATGGCTGAGTGATGGGAGAGAGTGAATCCCTGATTTTCTACCGTTAATTCAGTTCTTAGATTCATGGTTGTATAAAAATAAAAAATCCCGGATAAGCACTACCCGGGATTTTGAAATATTTTAAGTTAGTGCTTAACCAGCAACAACTTTGAATTTTACTTCATGTTTCACTTCTTTGTGAAGGTCAAGGATTGCAGAATACTCTCCAACTTCTTTAACTTCAGATTTGAAAGTGATTTTCTTTCTGTCAACATTGAAACCTTTGTCTTTCAGAGCGTCAGAAACCTGAAGAACTGTAACAGCTCCGAAGATTTTTCCGCTTTCACCTACTTTAGCAGGGATAGTAAGAACCAAAGCGCCGATTTTTTCAGAAAGTGCAAGAGCATCTTTCTTAATTTTCTCAGCTTTGTGAGCAGCTTGTTTCAGGTTTTCCTGAAGCATTTTTTTGTTGCTATCGCTAGCAATAACAGCAAGTCCTTTTGGGATAAGGAAATTTCTGCCGTGACCAGGTCTAACCTTTACAAGGTCATTTTTGTAACCTAATCCTTTTATATCTTCTTTTAATATTACTTCCATGGATCCAAGAGATTATTTTAGTGAATCAGTTACATAAGGTAATAAAGCAAGGTGTCTTGCTCTTTTAACCGCCTGAGAAACTTTTCTTTGAAATTTAAGACTAGTACCTGTTAACCTTCTTGGTAAAATTTTACCTTGCTCGTTTACAAATTTCAGAAGGAAGTTAGCATCTTTATAATCGATGTATTTGATACCTAGTTTTTTGAATCTGCAATATTTTTTGCGATTCTCAACTCTGTTTACGGGTTCGTTTACTAGTGTCATTATGCTTTTTCCTCCTGTTTTTCAGCTGATTTCTTAAATTCACCTTTTCTTCTCTTGTTGTTGTAAGCAACAGCATGTTTGTCAAGAGATACAGTCAAGAATCTCATCACTCTCTCATCACGTTTGTACTCAATCTCCAAAGTGTTGATTGTAGTAGGCTTCGCGTTGAATTCGATAAGCGTGTAGAAACCTGTAGTTTTGTGGTTAATAGGGTAAGCTAGCTTTTTCAGACCCCAGTTCTCCTCGTTAATGATTTGAGCACCCTGATCTTTCAGAACCTGCTTAAATTTTTCTACGGTATCCTTCATCTGAGCTTCAGACAAAACGGGAGTTAAAATGAATACCGTCTCGTAGTTATTTAATTCCATAATTACTTTTATGTAAAATGATAATTTTTAGGACCGCAAATATACTGAGAATTACCGGAAAACAAAAAAATCTTTGGAAGAGGTTTATTTATAAGGGATGTTTTTGTTGTAAGTTTTTGAAATATAGTGTTTTGGCTGGTATGTAAACAACAAACCCCGACGATCATCTCGTCAGGGTCTCTTTATACTTTTAGCTTTACGCCTTAAGCTTTCCGCTCAAAAATTACTTCACTAAGAAGCTTCCTTCTCCGATTTTATTACCTTCTGCATAAACTTCAATATTGTGTTTTCCAGGTTTGTAGGCGCTTCCTTTAACATAGGTGAAAACAACCTGAGGTTTTCTGTTGTCGAACAACACATCTTGTTTCAATGTGTAAAAAATCTCTTTTCCTTCAAACTGAAAGCTTCCTCCTCCTGTTCCAACATCAAACAATGCGCTTCCGTCTGGCTCGATTACTCTAAGAACGATTTCTTTACCTTCCTGTTTAGCTACTTTGTTGTCGCCTAAGTAGAAAGAAATTTTTAGTTTGTCAATGCTTTTTGCTTTAAACTCACCACCGTCTTTAACTTTACCTTTAGCTGTGATCGCATCTATCTGGAAGCTTTCTGCTTTTAATACACTGGCTATTGCCACTTTTTCAGCAAGTTCGTTTTGGGTAACTTTTAATTTACTGATAGTGTCCAGGTTGGCTACCACTTTATTCTGGTAATCTTTAATGCTGGAATCAGCCACTGCAAGCTGAGCTTTAAGTCTGTCAACTTCAGCAGAAGCTTCACGAGCAATCTGGTTTGCCTTATCTATTTCTTTCTTGATTTTAATGTATTTGCTGTAGTTAGCAGCACTTTCATGTTTCAGTTTTTCGCTTTCAACTTCAAGATTCCTGATTTGCTCACCAAGGGTTGCGGTGTCTCCTCCAAGTCTTGCAATCTCCTGTTGTTTTAATTTCAGGTCGTCAATTGCTTTGGTCAACTCTGAAGTTGTGCTGTCAATTTTTGCGTTTGCTTCAACAATTTGTTGGTCCTTTACTGCAATATCATTGCTTTTGTTGATATTGAGAAAAAGTTGTACGGCATTGATAGCCAATAAGATAATAATGAAAGCAATGATCAAGCCTTTTTTGCTTCCGCTTTTTTGCGTTTCTTTTGGTTCGTTAACTTCGGCCATGATTGTTGGTTAATAGGTGTCTTTTTTGTTAAAGTTTACGTTGTAAAATTAATTATATATTCAATTTTATCAATTTTTTTTTAAAAAAGGGCGTTAATTACAGCTAGATATGAGTCTAAATAAAGAATTTTGGGATCAAAGATACGTTTCCAACGACACTGGTTGGGATGCCTCTCATATAACTACTCCGATTAAGGAATACTTTGATCAACTTGACGATAAAGACAAGAATCTCCGCATTTTAGTTCCCGGATGTGGAAACGCTCATGAAGCTGAGTATGTTTTCCGTTCCGGGTTTAAAAATGTTTTTGTTGCTGATATTTCCGCTTTTCCCCTGGAGAATTTTAAAAAAAGAATACCTGAGTTTCCGGCAGAGCAGCTTTTGCATGCTGATTTTTTTCTTTTAAAAGATTCAATTGATATTATTATTGAGCAAACTTTCTTTTGTGCCCTGGATCCAAAACTGAGACCTGAATACGCAGCAAAAATGGCAGAGTTACTCAAAAAGGGAGGGAGACTTGTAGGTGTCCTCTTTAATGACACTTTAAATACTGATAAACCACCTTTCGGGGGCACAAAAGAGGAATATATTTCTTATTTTCGTCCTTATTTTGAAATAAAATATTTCGAAACTTGTCATAATTCAATTCCTCCGCGTGCAGGCAGGGAGTTGTTTATTTATCTGATAAAAAAATAAAAAGTTTATAATGATCAAATCCTTTTTACCGGAAATCAAACATACTGATTCCGGAAACTTCTTTCTGATTGCTGGTCCTTGTGTGGTAGAAAGCAGAGAAAATGTCTTCGAGGTAGCTGAAAAAGTAATTGCTATTACTGAAAAACTTAAAATTCCATATATCTTCAAAAGCTCATTTAAAAAAGCTAATCGAACTAAAGGTGGCTCTTTTATGGGGATAGGGGATGAGAAGGCATTGGAAATCCTGGCAGAGGTTAAAGCTAAATTTGGCGTGCCTGTAGTTACAGATATTCATGAAAGCCATGATGCAGCATTGGCAGCTAAATATGTCGACATTCTGCAGATTCCGGCTTTTCTTTGTCGCCAGACAGACCTTTTAGTTGCAGCTGCGAATACAGGTAAAGTTGTGAATGTAAAAAAAGGACAATTCCTTTCCGGAGAAGCCATGAAATTTGCAGTTGACAAAATTAAAGATGCCGGTAATAATAAAGTAATGCTGACCGACAGAGGTAATTCATTCGGATATACTGACCTGGTTGTAGATTACAGAAATATTCCTGCTATGAAAGAAACAGGAGTTCCTGTTATCATGGATTGCACACATTCCCTACAGCAGCCCAATCAGGCTTCTGGAGTTTCAGGAGGAAAGCCAGAGTTGATAGAAACAATTTCAAAAGCGGCGATAGCAGTAGGGGCAGACGGGTTGTTTATCGAAACACACCCAAACCCAAGTGTAGCAAAATCCGATGGAGCGAATATGCTTAAGCTGGATTATCTTGAAGATCTTATGATTAAGCTGGTGAGGTTGAGGCAAGCATTGTAAGGCAGAAAGCTATAAGCAGAAAGCTAAAAGTAAATAAAATCTAACTTTGAGCATTCTGCTTATAGCTTCAAAATAAAGTGTTGTTTCGGTTGCTCTTTTCTGAAAAACACCAGACCAATTTCAAAGAGATCAATAGTTACCACGGTTCTGGCGTCTTTTGTTATCTCCTTCCAGGCAAGTTCCATTCCGGATGACCAGTGGATGTCATCAAAAATAAAAAGTGTGTCGTTATGAATGTTTTTGATGCACAATTCGAAATACCTTTTTGTGGCTTCGTAGGTGTGGTTGGCATCAAAATAAGCAAAATCTATTTTTTTGATTATTTCTAATTGTGCTGGCAGAGTGTTGTCAATGTTTCCCTCTATTGTAATGATATTACCTGATTTGGCGGTTTGGAATAGTTTTTTAGCATATTCAATGGTCTCATGGCAGCCTTCAAATGAGTAAATAGTGCCTTCCGGAGATGATTTGGATAAATACAAAGTGGTTAATCCGAGGGAGGTTCCGAGATCAATCAAGATAGAAGGATGAAAATGATTGGTCAGTCTGAAAAGTAATTCCGAAATCTTGGGGTTTTTACCAGAGTTTTTTACAATATCATAGACAAATCGCTCTTTGCTTTGATTTACTTTAGATCCAGCTCCCATATCATTAATTTTAAGTGCTGTTCTATCTGATAAAAGATTGTATCGGATCTTATTCAGATCTTCAAAGGCATAATAATGCTTTTTCTTTTTTATGATATCTCTGTAAAGATTAAAGACAAAAGGACTGTGAATTGAATGTTCGTCTTTGGAAGTAAAAAAATATTTTAAATAACTAATTATAAAAAAGAAAAAACGCTTCACTGAAAAGTACTCTGTTAGAAATTTAATTTAGTTTATAAGGCACAACCATTACAAATTGTGGAATAGCAGCTTTAAATTGCTTTCCATCTACGATTCTTTCCATAAGATAAGAACCTTTCATTTTTCCCAATTCTGTTTTAAGATTACAACCTGAAACATATTCATGAGCCTGGCCTGGCTCTATTACAGGTTGCTGCCCTACTACACCTTCGCCTTCTACCTCTCTTATAATACCATTTGCATCATAGATGTACCAATGTCTTTTAAGCAATTGTACTGTGTAGTTGCTGAAGTTTTCAATCCTGATTTTATATGTAAAAACAAAATGAGATTGAGAAGGGCTGGAATACTCAGGCTGATAAGAAGTAACCACGCTGACTTTAAGACCATCTGTGATTTCTGTTACCATATCTTTCTGAGTTTTTAAATTTTGACTCTTAACTCTAAAGTTAAAGATAAGTTTTTTTAATTCAATGATTTTGTTTGAAAATCTTTTAGGCTCTTAGCGCTACATCAAAGGCCCTCATTGCTGCGGGACAATATCTATATAGAAAATTAATTAAGTACAATTTGTCTATTGAATATTCTGATTTTAAATTGTGACAGTAAAAAAGTAGTTAAATGGACGTTAAAATAGAGTCTTCCTGGAAGGAAAGAGTTTCCAAAGAGTTTGAAAAGCCGTATTTTAAAAATCTGGTTAGCTTTTTAAAACAAGAAAGGCAAAATCATACAATTTATCCTCCTGGAAATCAAATTTTTAATGCATTCGAGTGGTGCGTTTTTGATAATGTAGAGGTTGTAATTATCGGACAAGATCCTTATCACGGGCCCGGACAAGCAAATGGGTTATGTTTTTCTGTCGCCGATCATGTTGCACTTCCTCCTTCTTTAAAAAATATTTTTAAAGAAATTAATCGCGACCTGGGCAAGCCAGTGCCAAAATCCGGGAATCTTGAGAGATGGGCAAAACAGGGAGTGTTATTGTTGAATGCTACACTTACTGTTCGGGCTAATACAGCGGGGTCGCACCAAAAAAAAGGCTGGGAAGAGTTTACAGATGAGGTGATTAGGATTTTATCATCGGAAAAGGAACATTTGGTTTTTATACTTTGGGGAGCTTATGCTCAGAAAAAAGGGATTGTAATTGATCGTTCAAAGCATTTAGTACTGGAATCTGCCCACCCATCACCATTTTCAGCAGAAAGAGGATTCTTTGGAAACAATCATTTTAGTAAAACAAATGAATATTTAAGAAAGATGGGGAAGCGAGAGATTGATTGGTAAGGACTAAGTTTTGAGTAATAATTTTTAAGAATAAAGCAAAACTGAATTTAAAGTGTAGAGACGCCCTGCTGGCGTCTCTCTATCCACAAGCACAGCATCTTATTTTTAGGATTTAGAATGAGATTTAAGAAATCATAAAAAAATCCCGGATTTTAGGTCCGGGATTTTTTGTTATTTAATAATATTGAAGAATCTGTTCCAGCGTATCTTATCTGTAATGCCTCCGTTCTGATCAAGTGAAAGCCAGATAAACAATGCTTTTCCAACAATATGGTCAGCCGGTACAAAACCCCAGTATCTGGAGTCCAAAGAGTTGTGTCTGTTGTCTCCCATCATGAAATAGTAATTCTGCTTGAAGGTGTATTCTTTAGCTTCTTTACCATCGATAAACAACTTGTCATCCTCTAATCTCACATCTTCCAGGTTCTCGTAATTTTTGATCGTGGTTCCGTACAGAATTATGTTGTCAGGTGTCAGTTGGATGGTAGCTCCTTCTTTAGGTACCCAAAGAGGTCCGAAGTTGTCCTCGTTCCATATAAATTTAGAAGAATTTGGGAATATTCTCGGTTCAGGATCTCCTGCAGGTCTGATGATCGGCTCTACACTTTTAATTCCTTGAAAACCTTTAAATATATTAGCTTGCTCCTCTGTGGTAAAGATATAGAAACCATTTTGCACAGGCTGATATTCAGTAACTCCAAATTTTCTGAACTCTTTTGAAGAGAATACCTCCGGAGTTTCCATAAAATATCTGTATTGAGATTTAGGAGGATCAGTAACAGGTTTACCATTAACAAAAACTTTTGCTTTTTTAAGGGTTATGGTATCTCCTCCGATAGCAATACATCTTTTGATATAATTGGTCTTCAGGTCCGTTGGATAACCTTCTTCCGGTGGCCAGTTAAATACTACCACATCATTATTTTTAACCTCGCTGATGCCCGGAAGCCTATATTGAGGGAGTTGAATCCAGTCCAGGTAAGAAGGTATTTCAGTTCCCCAAATTTTCTGATGCGTAAGTGGCATCTGTAAAGGAGTTTTAGGAGTTCTTGCTCCGTAGTGAAATTTACTTACAAAGAGAAAATCACCAACTAGTAATGATTTTTCCATGGAAGGAGTAGGGATAGTAAAAGCTTCCATGAAAATCCATCTGATAAGGGTAGCAGCAACAACTGCAAATACAATTGCGTCAACCCATTCTCTGCTTTTGGATTTCTTTTTTTGTGGTTCTTTTTTCTTTTCCCAGAATTTTAAATTCATACCTTATATGATTTATTAAAAAATAATTATCTCCTTTTAGTAATTGATTTTTAGCATATCATCCATGCCGAAAACACCTTTTTTACCTACAAGCCATTCAGCAGCCACAACAGCACCTTTTGCAAATCCTTCGCGTGAATGCGCTGTATGGGTTATTTCAATAGTATCAACGGGTGAATTATAATAAACAGTATGAGTGCCCGGTACCGCATCAAGTCTTTTTGATGTAATCCCTAATAAATTCTTTTCTTTGGTCGGTTGATTTACCCAGTTATTGATTTTTGGAGTAGCATCGATAATACCTTCTGCCAAGGTAATTGCAGTTCCGCTTGGAGCATCAAGCTTTTGTTTGTGATGAATCTCTTCCATACTCACTTCATATTCAGGAAAAGGATTCATTATCTTGGCAAGAATATTATTTAGATGAAAGAATAAATTAACTCCCACACTAAAATTTGAAGCATAGAAGAAAGCACTACCATTTTTTCTGCAAAGTTCTTCCAGCTCTTTTTTCTTTTCAAGCCAACCAGTCGTTCCGCAAACCACGGGTATACCTTGTTCTATGCAGTATTTAACGTTGTTATATGCGCTTTCTGGCTGTGTAAATTCAATAGCAACGTCAACCTGATCTTTGGTTATTGAAGAAAGAGAACTGTAGTTCTCAAGATCGATTTTGAAGGGAGCAGTGTGGTTACGACTTATGGCAATCTGCTCAATGGTTTTTCCCATTTTGCCATAGCCCAAAAGTAAAATTCTCATTTATTTTATAGTAAAGTTTAACTTTATTCCTCCTGCAAATTGGGAATAATTATAGGAATATAAAAGCGGATGTACAGATAAAGAAATATCTTCATTAATGTCAAACTGCCTCAGGTGGGCGTCTACATATGCATCTACAATGTTCAAAGCATAAACTGCCGTAGATATAATAATAGAGAACTCAAGATCTCTTCTGTAAGCATCTCTCGTTACTTTTAATTCATTATCACTGAAGTCCTCATATGGCGTTCCTACCTGAGTGAAAGCATTAGTAGTGTCATTTGCCCTGAAAGCAACCCTACTGGCATAAGCTGTATTGAATTTGTTATACTCCGTTGAGTTGAAGTTTATCCAATAAATAAGTGCAGCGGCCCCAGCATATAAGATTGGAGGTTTCCAATATCTGCGATTGTAAAACTGTCCGGCTCCGGGAAGTACAGTGGAAAGCAACGCTGCTCTTCCTGGTCGGTAATTGTGTTTGGGTTTTGTTTTAGTCTTTACGGGTGCCTGAGAAAGGGAATCATTCTGGGCTGTGGCCCCCATTGTATTAAAAAAAGTTATGACGGTTATTAATACAATGGGTCTTACCAGCTTTAATATCATATCTAAAAATTTAATATATCTAATATCCGATTTAAATCATCAGCATTTACAAATGGGATCTTAATTTCGCCTTTGTTTTGTTTATCACAATTAATATTGATTTTTGTTCCGAAATGTGTAGACAATTTTGTCTGTATATGGACTATTTCCGGATTGAAATAAGTCTTTTTGTCTTCACTTTTCGATTCTGAAACTTTTGCCTGTGAAGAAGGCTGCGATATTGACCTTACCAGATCCTCAGTTTTTCTAACCGATAATTCTTCTTCCAGAATTTTTTTGAAAATGCTTAGCTGATCATCAATTCTTTCAATAGTAATTAAGGCTCTGGCGTGCCCCATTGAAATTCTATTGTCTCTTACAGCTGCCTGAATGTCTGGTGGAAGTTTCAGAAGTCTTAAATAATTGGTTACCGTGGTTCTGTTTTTCCCCACGCGGTCTCCAAGTTCTTCCTGCTTTAGACTGCATTCAGAAATTAATCTTTGATAGCTTAAAGCAATTTCAAGTGCATTAAGGTTTTCTCTCTGAATATTTTCAATAAGAGCCATTTCCAGCATTTGCTGGTCATTGGCAGTTCTGATATAGGCAGTTATTTTAGGAATCTGGGCAAGTCTGGTAGCCTGAAGCCTTCTTTCTCCGGAAATCAACTGATATTTGCCAGGAGAAAGTTGTCTTACTGTAATTGGCTGAATAATGCCTTGAACCTTTATAGATTCAGAAAGCTCCTGAAGGGCTTCCTGATCAAAATGCGTTCTAGGCTGATAAGGGTTGACTTCAATGCTGTCAACAGGAATTTCGTTGATTGCACTTTCCGGTGCTCTTTCTACTACTACCTCTACTGTTTTTTCGGGTTTTGCGGTATCGGAATCCTGAAGCAGAGCTCCCAGACCTCTTCCCAAAACACTCTTTTTTGCAGGTATCTGCGGTTTCTTATCGTTCATTGAAAACGGGTAATTAACTTAATGCTACTTTATTTCTTTCAAGAATCTCCTGAGCAAGGTTCAGGTAACTGATAGCTCCTTTACTTTCAGCATCGTGAGCTATAACAGGTAATCCAAAACTTGGAGATTCACTGAGTTTAATATTTCTAGGGATAATGGTCTCAAACACCAGGTGCTGGAAGTGATTTTTAACTTCTTCCACTACCTGGTTTGATAATCTAACCCTTGGATCATACATAGTAAGAAGAATTCCCTCGATCTCAAGTGCAGTATTAAGTCTGGTCTGGATAATCTTAATCGTATTAAGAAGTTTTCCTAATCCTTCAAGTGCAAAATACTCACACTGAACAGGTACTAGAATAGAATCTGCAGCAGTCAAGGCATTTACCGTGATAAGACCAAGGGACGGTGAGCAATCTATAACTATGTAATCGTATCTCTCTTTTGCGTTTTTTAAAGATTCTTTCATCTTTTGCTCTCTATGATCAAGGCTGATCATCTCTACTTCAGCACCTACAAGATCGATGTGAGCAGGAAGGAGGTCCAGATATGCTACATTGGTGTTAAGAATCAGCTCATCAGCATTTATTCCGTCTACCATGCACTCGTAAATACTTTTTTCAATTGTCTTTGGGTTAAAACTTAATCCTGAGGTTGAATTAGCCTGAGGATCAGCGTCTACCAATAGGGTCTTAAATTCCAAAGCTGCAAGACTGGCAGCCAGGTTGATAGCGGTTGTGGTTTTACCTACTCCACCTTTTTGATTGGCAATTGCAATGATTTTACCCATTTAAATTAAAATAATTAAGTTTAACTGAATCTCCTATTTCCAATAAAATTAACGCTTTTTCGCCTCATTGTGCAATTATTTTTGCTTTAGGTGATCAATTTAAATTTCAGATATTTGTCTGTCCTTTAATCGATTGATTCTCTTTGGTTAAGAAAGCCAGGCTGAACGAGCATTTTACGCTTCGAAAATAATGTCGTTTTTTAATCCGGTATCTCTCCAAACGAAGCTTTTACTAACCGGTTGACGAATAAACATCAATTTTATTTCAAAATTTATACTTTCTCAAATTTTAAAAGACATTCAATCCAGTATATTTTCAAAATTTCTGGGAAAGTGATTTTTAAAATTAAGATAAAATGAAATGCAGGTAAGATAATTGTTTATTTTATTATACACATATTTTGCACTTGTGGGCTGTGGAAAGGATGTGGATAAGTGGGAGATTGTTGGATGTTAGAGAGTTAAAATATCGAAAAGCGTAAAGCAGAAGGCTGAAAGCAAAAAGTCAAAACCTCAGGTTTTGACTTTTTGCTTTTAAAACTTTCCGCTTTCCGCTTTCCGCTTTAAGCTTTTAGCTTTATTATTTCTTCTTCTTCTTAATTTCTTCTTCTCTGGCCTTCATTGCTTCCTCAACTCTCTGCATCCATTTAGATTTTTTTCCTCCTGTGGTCGCAAATTTCTTTCTGTTTTCATCTAATACACCTCTGATTTTGTCTTCATCAACAAATCTTTTGATGATAAATTGCTGTCCGATAGAAACAAGGTTTGAAACAAGGTAATAAAAACTCAGACCTGCAGGGAAGGAGTTAAGGACAAACATAAATACTACCGGCATGATGTATGAAACGGATTTCATAGGACCAGTAACAGTACTTACCTGATTGTTTACCCAGGTTAAGAGCAGGGTAGAGATGGTCATCAGGAAGGTAAATAAACTGAAGTGATTTCCATAGGTATCGCTAAGCCCCCAAATATGTGTGTTCCATGAGAATATAGAATCGTAAGTGGAAAGATCGTGTGCCCATAAGAATGGCTCCTGTCTTAGCTCTATTGAATTCGGAAAAAAGTTGAACATCGCAAGAAGGATAGGAGTTTGCAAAAGAACCGGAATACATCCGCTTATAGGATTGATTCCTACTTTCTGATAGAGTTGCATTTGCTCTGCCTGTACTTTCTGCATATCATCTCCGTTTCTTTCCTTTATTTCATCAATTTCAGGCTTAAGAACCTTCATCTTGGCCGTAGAGATATAAGACTTGTAGCTAAGCGGCAACAATATTGCTTTCAGCAAAAATACCAGAATGATGATGATGACTCCGTAATTACCTATAAATGACTCGAAGAAGTTAAATACAGGAATTACTATGAATCTATTAATCAGGTTGATGACAGGCCAGCCGAGGTACACATTTTTGTCATAATCTGGTGCTGGAACAGCTTTAAGTGTCTGATAATGATTTGGTCCGAAATAGAATTTGTATTTTCCTTTACCAGAAGTCAGATCATTATAAGGTAATGCTACCGAAGCTTCCAGGTGTTTCAGACTTGTAGTGTCACCTTGTTTTACATGGCTTTTAACGGCTCCGTTTGAAAATTCATTCTCTGCAATAAATCCGGCATTGAAGAATTTTTGCTTCATAGAAACCCATTTAATCGGTTCGCTTAATGTAGCACTTTCCGGATCATCTGAGGTTTCTTTAAGATGGTCAAAGCCATCTTTTACTGTATAATAATTTACTGAAGTAGTAATTCTACTTTGTTTCAGGTCATATTCTACTTTTGGAGCATCTGCTCTCCAGTCAAAAACTACAGGCTGGTTTAACAGAATGCCATTCATGCCGTCAAATTTCAGGTCATAGTTAACAAGGTAACCATCAGGGGCAATAGAGTAGGTTTGGGAAATAGCATTTCCCGGAGATAAAGTAGCCTTGAAAATTACCTTTGTTGTATCTCCTGCCTTTTGAGTTTCAGCTTGATAAAATAAAGTTGATAAGTCAAGATTTCCCGTTTTAGATGTAGCCAGTAGGGAGATATTGCTGTTATCTTCATTAAGAAGATATAAAGGTTTTTTCTGATCGGTCAGGTAGTGTTTTAAAAGCACACTTTTGATTTTTCCGCCTTTTGAAGAAAAGGTAACCTTAATGTCTTTATTTTCAGCTACAACATCTTTTTCTTCTCCGGAAGCCAGATTGGCAAGCTCCCCGTATGCAGCTTTTAATTGCTGTTGTTTTACTGAATCAGGAAGTTCCGCTTCTGATTTTTTGAGAATGACCTGAGTTGATTGTTGTTGTTGTGCGTTTGGTTGGGGTTTATCTTTTTGCCCGAAGTACATAAAGTACAGTAACATCATGGCAGTAATTAACACTATCCCCGTAACCTGATTCTTATCCATCTTAAATTATTAATTATCTAAAAATATTTTCGGTTATTATTCTGTTTTAGACTCCTTTTCTTTTGAAAACTCAATAGCTGCTTTTACAAACTTAACAAACAGCGGATGTGGATTTAACACTGTACTTTTCAACTCTGGGTGGAACTGTGTACCTATATAAAATCTGTGATCCTTTAATTCTATAATTTCTACCAGACCAGTATCCGGATTTATTCCGGATGCAATCATCCCTGCTTTTTCAAACTGTTTCAGGTACTTGTTGTTAAATTCATACCTGTGTCTGTGTCTTTCGGTAATTTTGGTTTTACCATATACATGATAAGCTTTACTTCCTTTAGTAATTTCACAAGGATAAGCTCCCAATCTCATAGTTCCGCCTTTTTTAGTGACGTTTTTCTGAGATTCCATCATGTCGATTACAGGGTTTGGAGTCTTTTTGTCTAATTCTGCAGATGCTGCGTCTTTAATTCCCACAACATTTCTTGCAAATTCGATAGCTGCGCATTGCATTCCAAGACATATACCAAAGAATGGAATATGGTTTTCTCTGGCAAATTTTACGGCTTGAATTTTCCCTTCAATTCCTCTTTCTCCGAATCCAGGTGCCACTAATACCCCATCAAGATTACCTAAAACAGACGGAATAGTTTCGGCAGTAAGATGTTCTGACTGAATCCATTTGATTTTTACCTTACATTCATTTTCTGCACCCGAATGTACAAATGCTTCTGCAATAGATTTATAAGCGTCAGGTAATTCTACATATTTTCCTACAAGACCAATCTGGACTTCATGGGTAGTATTTTTCAGTTTCCCGAGAAAATCTTTCCAGGTATCGATTTGAGCTTCTCCTTTATGTGGAAGTTTCAGCTTGGTTAACACTCTTTCGTCCAGTTTTTCCTTTTTCATTAATAAAGGAACATCGTAAATCGTTTCAGCATCAAGTGATTCAATTACTGAGTTAACATTTACGTTGCAAAACAGAGCAAGCTTCTTTCTGATTTCCGCAGGGATTGGATGTTCTGAGCGACAAACAAGTATATCCGGCTGAATTCCTGATTCAGAAAGTTGTTTTACAGAATGTTGTGTCGGCTTGGTTTTTAATTCTCCTGCTGTTTTTAGGTATGGAACCAGGGTAAGGTGTATCACGAGTGTATCGTGAGGGCCAAGATCCCATCTTAATTGCCTTACAGCCTCAATAAAAGGAAGAGATTCAATATCGCCCACGCATCCACCTATTTCTGTAATGACAATGTCATAATTCCCTTTTTCTCCTAAAGCAAGAAAATTTCTTTTGATCTCATCGGTGATGTGTGGAATAACCTGAACGGTCTTTCCTAAAAATGCCCCTTCTCTTTCTTTCGAAATTACATTATGGTAAATTCTTCCGGTAGTGACATTATTTGCCTGAGAAGTATTGATATTCAAAAACCTCTCATAATGACCTAGATCCAGGTCAGTTTCAGCTCCATCCTCAGTTACATAGCATTCGCCATGTTCATAAGGATTAAGCGTCCCCGGATCTATATTAATATAGGGATCAAATTTTTGAATGGTGACGGAAAATCCTCTGGACTGAAGCAGTTTCGCGAGAGATGCGGAGATTATTCCTTTTCCTAATGATGAGGTTACCCCTCCGGTTACAAAGATATATTTAGCAGAAGCCATAAGTACTAAAAAGACTCTATTTTACTTATGGGATACAAAGGTATATGTTTCGTCTTATAAATTTATACAAAACCCTTTTTTTGTGTATTATTTTTTTGAAAAGCAGAGAATGTGAAACTTTAATAAGAATATACCATGAATCCACCTTTGGGAAATGGAAATCCATCAAAATAAGTTCTATCATTCTTACTTTTTGATTATCTTGTGAAGTTGTTTTCTGCAAAAAAGGCACACCAAATCAATTGTTTAACGGATATATTTTGATAGTTTGGATTGTATTTATGCGTGAAAAAATATCATTTACCTGGAAAATTTGTGTTTTATTTTTATTGAGTCTGGGCTCTTTTGAGGCCTTGGCTCAGTGTGCTTTACCAGAATTGTATGATTTAACTTACGCAAATCCAAGCTCTTCCCAGACTTGGATCCATTGTATCGATAACGAAACTGATCCGGATACTTATAATCTGGAGTTGATGTCTCCTCATGATGTTCAGAATTATACCATTGACTTTGGTGATGGTTCTGCTGTTGTATCTGGCGCTCTCTGGTCTTCAAATACTGTAATTTCCCATTTATTTGGTTTAGGAAAATTTACAATAACACTTTCTGAAACCAAATCTGGTTGTACCAAGAAAACAATAACAAGTACTTTTATCAATGACAGAAAAGCAGGGGCCGCAGCTTTACCGCCTACCATCGGAGCCAGTACTTGTGCGCCCAATATCCTTTCATTCAAAAACACGTCCACCAATACTTCTGCTTTTACAAAATTTGAATGGTCTTGGGGAGATGGGACTAAAGATGTGGTTGATGCTTCTAATTCAGGTCAGGTGACGTCGCATATTTATAAAAAAGGAACATCCAGTTGTAATATGATTGTCCGACTCACTGCCACAGGTTTGTGTGATGCATCATTTGCCAGTTATGGTCCTTTTAATTTTTGGGATACTGATTCTGCTATCATCAGTGCTTCCGTGCAGCAAATTTGCGGGGCAGATTCGGTGACATTTAAGGATGTTTCTAAATATAATTGTAATAATAAGCAGGCAAGGAAAATAAAATGGATTTCCTCTGATTTGGGGATTTCAACCCCATGGCTTCAGGCCACTCCCGTTAATAAATCTCTTAAAGCTTTTATTACTGGGCCTCCAGGTGCTATTTATAATATTACACTTTTGGATTCTAACTTTTGTGGAGTGAATCAGACTTCTATGAAAGTGGAAGTTATTGATCCTCCTGTTTCTCAATTTACCGCTTCAACTGCTGCAATCTGTAGCGGGGACTCAGTATTATTTCAAAATACTTCAACTGGTGGAGCAAACAGATTCAAATGGAATTTCGGTGATGGAACGGGCTGGATAGAAAATAATAATCCCACGCTTTACCATAAATACAGTATTGCAGGAAACTATACTATCAAAATGGCTTCAGTCCAGGACAAGGCTCTTGGTTGCTCTGATACTTCTAGTTCGACAGTTTCCGTATTAGGCCTTCCCCAGGCGAATTTTACTTTTGATAAACCTACTGGTTGTGGAAAGGCTTCTGTGTTGTTTAAAAATACATCGGTAAATACATCCTCTTTTACATGGGACTTTGGAAATGGAACGACTCAATCTGGTGCCGGTCCCTGGACTATTGATTTTGAACCTGGTTATTATAGTGTTAAATTGGTAGGACGAAATAGTCTTAACTGTATCTCTGAAAGAAGTGCAGCAGTAATTGTGCCTTCCGACATTTCTTTAAATATTTCATCTGATCCGGTTTGTTTGGGAGATTTTAATGTATTTAAAAACTTAACAGATTTAATGCCTGCGGTATCTTGTGCTACAGGATCAATTTTGAGAGAACAATGGGATAATATCACCGGAGCTGCTACCGTTGCGACGTTAACAGCCAATGTTAATTTTCCGAACAAACCGTCCAGAACTTCATTACTGACCAACTATTTTGAAGGTCCTGTTAATATTGGTGATAATTATGGTTCCAGAATTTATGGATTTATATGTCCTCCTGTAGACGGTATATATACCTTCTGGATCTCAAGTAATGGAGATTCTGAACTCTGGCTTAGTTCAAGTGCAAAGGTTTCTGATAAAACAAAAATAGCTTATGTGTCTGGTACTACTACATTAAGGCAGTGGAACAGATATATTTCTCAGCAGTCATTACCTGTTTTTTTGAAAGCCAATCAGAGATACTACATTGAAGCCCTGCATAAAGAAAGTAATCTGGATGATCATTTATCTGTTGGATGGCAATTACCTGATGGAACTTTTGAAAGACCGATTCCTGCAAAATATCTTAGCCCATATATGCCGGGAACCGAGATTACATCCTGGTCATGGACCTTTGGAGATGGGGGGAGTGCTTCGGTAAAAGAACCTGTTCATTTATATGACGCTCCGGGAAGTTATGAAGTAATCATTGAAGCTGCTACTGATGTCTGTAAAAGGAAAGATACAATTTATACTGTTGTCTCACCTTTGCCGGTTCCTTCTTTTGATTCTGATAAATGGAATGGCTGCACACCCTTTGATCTTAAGATTGCTAATAAATCACAAAATACTTTTGCATATGATTGGAGTTTTGGTGATGGTTCGCCAGGACTGATTACTTCAGATAATTTAGATACGATCACACATACTTATTTAAATAAAGGGAGCGATCTTTTGGAATTTCCTTTGAAACTAATTGCCAAATCCGATAAAGGGTGTATGGATACGTTAATACAAATTATTACTGTTTATCCGGATCCCGTAGCTGATTTCTTGTTCACACCTCAGGCTCCTCAGTGCAGCCCGTCCAATATAAAGCTAGCCAATAATTCATCTTTAGCTTCGTCCTTTAAGTGGACTATTCAAGGTAAGGATACTATTGTCAGTTCAATGGAATTTAATCACACTTTTGTGAACAAGACTGGTATAGTGAAAGATGAGTCTGTATCGATCAGAGCTATTACAGATCATGGTTGCTTTTTAGAAAAAAGCAAAACTATAATTGTATATCCGGAACCTGAGTTTAAAATTGAAGCCAAACCTAAAGAAGGTTGTCATCCTCTAATAGTGGGTTTGTCTTCTGAAGGAGCACAATATAAGTTTAACTGGGATTTCGGAGATGGTTTTAAATCCTCATCATCGACACCGATACACGTTTTTAACAACATTACAGATAAGGATACTCTGTTTCGAATTTCACTTAATGCCTTATCTTCATTTAATTGCTCAGCAACGGTTTACGACACAGTCATTGTACATCCTAAACCTGAAGCTGACTTTAATGAATCTGTTTCTTTC
Source organism: Sporocytophaga myxococcoides DSM 11118 (assembly GCF_000426725.1). NCBI lineage: Bacteria > Pseudomonadati > Bacteroidota > Cytophagia > Cytophagales > Cytophagaceae > Sporocytophaga > Sporocytophaga myxococcoides. Next base: position 345,225 of record NZ_AUFX01000005.1, read on the forward strand.
GGATGCAGTCCTTTATCAGTAAGGTTTTCTAATAGCAGTCAAAAAGCTGGATGGTATAAGTGGGATTTTGGAGATGGTGTATTACTGGATACTTTGTTTGGAGATGTTTCGCATGTGTTTGAGAATAAAACCGGTTTGGTTAAAGAGTTTTATGTAAAACTGATTTCGGGGACTGATAATAATTGTGCGGATACTTTGATCAGAAAGATTTCTGTCTTTCCAGAAGTATTTCCTGATTTCGTTGGGGAAATGGAAGGATGCAGTCCTTTCAAGACTAAGTTTGCTCCATCAGGTTCATTAATATCAAATTATACCTGGGATTTTGGAGATGGCAGTACTTCATTGGAAACTTCTCCTGTCCATATTTTTCAGAATTCTTCCGCAAAAGACACTGTATTTAATGTGATTCTGAAAGTTAAATCAGTGCATAATTGTGACGCAGAAATAACTAAGCCTGTCGCTGTCTGGGCTGGTCCTGAAGCAAAGTTCACAGTTGCCTCAACAACCATACAGTTACCTGATTCTGCAATTTATATAACTAACAATACTGTTGCAGGAGATTTTGAAATTAAATGGGACTTTGGTGATGGAAGCAATTCCATAATAAGAGATCCTCAGGTGCATTATTATGGTTTCTATGGGAATTATAAACTCACGCTTTCTTTAAATACAGGTAAATGTACAAGCACATTTACCAGAGATATAAGTGTGTTGCCGACTGCGCCAATTGCCAGTTTTACAGGTGAAGGGGAGGGGTGTTTGCCTTTAGAGATATCGTTTAACAATACATCTAAATTTGCAGAACAATATTTATGGGAATTTGGAGATGGCGAGACATCCGTACTTAAAAATCCAAAGCATAATTATGGTATCGCAGGCGATTATTCGGTAAGATTATCAGCAAAAGGATTGGGTGGTGAAAACTATCTCCTGAAAGATTCAATCATACATGTAAGACCTGTACCAGTTGCTTATTTCATAGCCCAGCCTAAAATAGTTTTTATCCCTGATCCGATTTTCTTTAATAATAAATCTACTAATGCTATAAAATATATTTGGGATTTTGGAGATCTAACATCTTCTATAGACGTAAGTCCTTCTCATGTATATAAAACATCAGGTAGATATAAAGTAAAGCTTACTGCTGAAAATGAATTTGGATGTATAAATATTTATGAGTTGGATGATGCTGTAATAGCTGAAGAAGGCGGTTCAATTGAAATTCCAAATGCCTTTACACCAAATCATGGAGGCTCAAATGGAGGAAGAAAAGATGGAAGTGGGTTAAATGAGGTCTTCTATCCGCGCTTACATGATGTTGCTGAATTTTATATGGGGATCTATAACAAGTGGGGAGAAATGCTTTTTGAAACAAGAGATTCTTCAACTGGTTGGGATGGCTATTATAAAAATCAACTTTGTCCGGAAGACGTGTATGTATATAGGATCAAGGTAAAGATGCCAAGTGGGAAGGTGAAAGAATATGCTGGAGATATTACTTTGATATGGTAACAAAGCGTAGAGCTTAAAGCTTAAAGTTAAAAGTGTAAAGTTTAAAGTAAAGTCGATGATTTTAACTTTAAATAAAGGCTTAAAGTTTTGTGACAAAAACTTTGATAGTAACATCGACACTAAAGTCCTTCTCCTTCAGGAGAAGGACTTTAGGATGAGGTCTTTTAAGTTGGAAGAATTAAGTTAAAAGTTTAAAAAACTTTCGATTTCAAACTAAAGAAATAACAACAAAACAAAAGGAATTAGAATGCCATCTGCTCATACATTTTTGAGCTCTAAGCTTTCCGTTTTCAACTTTCAGCTTTTCGCTTTAAGCTCACTGCTTTTTGCTTTAAGCTTAACTGATTACGCCTTTGCCCAGGACACCCAGTATTCCCAATACTATGCAGCTCCGCTTTATCTTAATCCTGCTTTTGCCGGAGCTACTTATGAAAGCAGGGCAATGTTTAACAACAGATATCAGTGGGTAAATTTGCCAAAGCCTTTTATTACTTATGCAGCATCGTTAGATCATAATTTTGAAAAGTTCAGAAGCGGGGTGGGGTTGATGGCGATGCTGGATAAAGCAGGTGCGGGAGCCTTAAAATCAGCCTCTATAAGCGGTATGTATTCTTTTCGTGTAAATCTGTCGAGCAAATTGGTTTTCAGACCAGGAATTCAATTTGGCTATGTTTCAAGAAGCATCGATTATTATAACCTTACCTTCGGAAGTCAGATTGACGGAGTTCCTGGAATTCCTTATGATGTAGCAGGCAAAAGCTCGAGTATTAATTACTTCGACTTTGGAGCAGGTTTTTTATTCTATAATAATAAATTTTGGATGGGAATGGCATCTAGCCATATCAATCAGCCTGATCAGTCATTGAATACAGGTGGGAATAAACTCCCAATAAAAACAACACTTCATGGTGGTGTAAAATTTTTTCTGAAAGAGGGAGTGCACAAAAAGAAATATGGAGAACAAAAAGAAAGAAGCATTTCTCCGACCTTTGTGTACAAACATCAGGAGCGTTTCGACCAGCTCGATCTTGGATTATACGTCTGTTATGAACCTGTTGTGACAGGACTTTGGTACAGAGGGATACCTTTTAAAAGATATAATCAGGCAAATTTCAATCATGATGCAGTTGTAGTAATGGTAGGAGTGCGAACAGACAGATGGGGAATTGGCTATAGCTATGATCTTACAATTTCTAGCCTGACAGCTACAACTACTGCCGGAGCACATGAGTTTTCATTGTCATATGTTTTTAAGACCAGGAAAATAATAAGAAGGAAAGATATGGTTATTCCTTGTCCTAAATTTTAACCATTTAGAGGAATATAGAGATCTTTACATTGTGATTATTCTTGATAGGCTTGTATTTCAATATATTCTGAAAGTTTCTATCAAAAAATAAAAGTAATAGGATATACCAGTCTTTAACTAAAATCAATCTTTAGCCCATTGAAAAATCCTGTTTATCATTATAATCAATCGTTTATTATAAACTTCAATGTTTTGATTTACAATGATGTTTTTTTAAATGCTTAATCGCGGTTTAAATTTGTAATTACTACCTATCTTTGAGAAAAATCGTCAACAAAAAAGAACCTAAATGAAGTCTGAGGAAGAGATTAACCTCTGTATAGAGCAGTTAAAAAAGGGAAATGTGATTGTGTATCCTACAGATACTATATGGGGATTAGGCTGCGATGCGACAAACACTGAAGCTATCAGGAAAATTTACGACATAAAGAAAAGACCGGATGCCAAAGCAATGATAGTGCTGATTCATGAGATTGGACAGTTGCATGATTATGTTGTGAATGTACCTGAAATTGCCTGGGACTTGGTAGAATTTGCAGAAAGGCCTTTGACAGTAATTTATCCGAAAGGGAAAAATGTAAGCCCGGATTTGCTTGGGGAAGATGGAAGTATAGCTATCAGACTAGTACGAAATGATTTTTGCAATGCCTTGCTTAAAAAATTCAGAAAGCCAATAGTCTCAACTTCTGCCAATATAAGTGGCAATCCTTCTCCGATGAATTTTGCAGGTATAGAAGAGGCTGTATTGAAACAGGCAGATTTTGTAGTAGATGTCAAAAACGGAGAAAATATGACGTCAAATCCATCTACCATTGTGAAGTTAGGTCTTGACGGGGAAATTAAATTTATCCGAAAATAATCCGGAGAGTATTCGTTTAATGAATTTTTCAGAACTTTTAAATGGCAACAAGTTATTCAATGTTGTTGCCGAAGCTTCCAGAGAACTTGGAGTTGATTCATATGTTATTGGTGGTTATGTCAGAGACCTTCTGCTGAAAAGACCTTCCAAAGATATTGATATTGTGTGTGTGGGCAGTGGTATAACACTGGCTCAGAAAGTAGCTCAGAAGATGGGTGACCTGCCGGTAGTTGTATTCAAGAACTTCGGAACGGCTATGATCAAGATGGAAGTGGGAGAGCTTGAGTTTGTGGGTGCCAGAAAAGAGTCTTACAACAGGAACTCAAGGAAACCTGTAGTAGAAAACGGAACTTTACAGGATGATCAGAACAGGAGGGATTTTACCATAAACGCTCTTGCCATTAGTTTGAATGAAAACAACTTTGGTGAGTTGCTGGATCCTTTCAATGGAATGTCTGATCTCAAAAGGAAAATTATTAAAACTCCACTTGATCCGGGCATTACTTTTTCTGATGATCCTTTGAGGATGATGAGGGCTGTGAGATTTGCAACTCAATTGGGTTTTGACATAGATCCAAATACCTTTCAGGCTATTATTGAAAATAAGGAAAGGATCAATATTGTCTCTTGTGAAAGAATTTCTGATGAACTTAATAAAATTGTTCTAAGCCCTAAGCCTTCTTATGGCTTTAAGCTTCTTTATCATTGCGGTTTGCTGGAAATTATTTTTAAAGAGCTTACGGATCTGCAGGGGGTGGAATCTGTTGGAAACAGAGCACATAAAGATAACTTCTACCACACTCTACAAGTATTGGATAATGTTGCTGAAAAGAGCAATGACCTTTGGTTAAGATGGGCCGCTATTCTTCATGATATTGCTAAGCCAGCTACAAAAAGGTACGATGAAAAGATCGGCTGGACTTTTCATGGCCATGAGGAATTAGGAGCGAGAATGACTCCCCATATTTTCAGAAAGCTTAAACTTCCATTGAATGAAAAAATGAAGTTTGTTCAAAAGCTTGTGCGCCTCCATTTAAGACCTATTGCGCTGGTAAAGGAGAACGTTACAGATTCTGCTTTACGAAGGTTGTTGTTTGAGGCTGGCGATGATATCGATGCGTTAATGACCCTATGTCGTGCTGATATTACTTCCAAAAATGAAGTGAAGGTTAAGAAGTATCTTACAAATTTTAATTCTGTTGAGCTTAAATTAAAAGAAGTAGAGGAAAAAGATAAGCTAAGAAATTTTAAACCTGTCATTACCGGTGAAATCATTATGGATACATTTAATCTGACACCCGGGAAAGTCGTAGGAGACATTAAAGACGAGCTAAGAGAAGCAATATTACTAGGGACTATTAAAAACGAATATGAAGAAGCTTATCAGTTTATGTTAAAATTTGCTTCTGATCGTTTTAATCTTCAACCGGTAAAATAATACAGACTTTCTAAAAAATCTGTTTAGAGAACGGCAATGATTTTAGATATTTCATTAAGGAAGCTTTTTGTAAGAAGCTCTTTTCTGGCAAGGATTTCTTTCTCCCCAAATTCATGTTCTTTTAATTCTTCGATACTATCATTCATTGCCTCAACATCTTCTGTTCTTATGCAGCAATTTGAAAGGGCTGGAGATACAAGAACATTACCGTTGGCAATACAAAACCTTCCTTTAAATAGAACATGTAGTAATTTTAATTTAGTGCCTGTTTCAAACAGACTAAAAACAATATTAACATGGGCATTAGAAATTAATTCACTAAGCGACTCTTCTGAAGGATTGGGTATTAGTTCTATATTATGATCAGAAGCAAGCTGTTTTAATTTTTTCGTGGGGTTTTTACCAGCTATGACGAGAGGAAGTGTATTTTGAGGAGATAAATTTTTTATCAGGTATGATGCCGTGATCTCATTTTCACTAACCGATAGATTGCCATGGTAAAGAACATATTTACCTTTTCCTGCTTTGATGGAAACCTCACTTGCTTTAGAAAAAGCATTTACAAGTTCTACAGTTTTCGAAGGAAAAGCTTTTTTAAAATAAGTTTCTTCCGGTTCACTTATAGGGAGCAGCACATCTGCATATTTCAATCTTTTTTCAAAATGATATAATTTGACAGATTCGAAGTGAAAAAATATTTTCTTGAATAAATTACTTTCTGAATCAGCTAAAAGCTTATAATAACGATGCTCAATATTATGTAGTCTTACAATCTTCTTTCGGTCTTTTAGGGACGGGTGATTAAGCAGGTGAGTCGTGTGTATGCCCTCAAAAAGGATAGGATACGGATCTTGCAGTAGATTATTTAGTAATTCCTGATTGTTTCTTGAAGCCACTATATATGGCTTTGTTGAAAATAGGGGTAAGACAGAAGAGCGCTTATAATAAAAAACTTTTTCGCAAATATCATCCAGCTTTCCTTGAGGAGTTCTATTGGCAAAGAAACAATGTAAAATGATTTTTATTCCTGCTTTTTTAAAGTTGATAAGCTTCTGATAAACATCTATAACTCCCCCATAATCGGCAGGGTAGGGGATATCAAAGGAGATCAAATGAAGATGTTTATCTTCCTGCATTTATCCTAGAAAGAGTTACTTTCCAAATTATCTTTTGAATCCAGAAGTACTCTGTCTTTGATTTTTAAAATTCTATTGGGGAATTTATTGATCAACTCATAGTTATGAGTAGCCATGAGTACAGCTGTACCACTGTTGTTGATTTCCTTGAAAAGATTAAAGATTTCCTCGGCAACTTCTGGATCAAGGTTGCCTGTCGGCTCATCTGCGAAAAGGATTAGGGGTTCGTTAATCAAAGACCTTGCAATAACTATCCTTTGTTGTTCACCTCCGGAAAGTTGGTGTGGCAATTTGAAAGATGCAGCTCCCAGTCCAACACGCATCAAAACTTCAGATAAGCGCGCTTTCATAGCAGCATTGTCTTTCCAACCTGTTGCCTTCATTACAAAGAGAAGATTGTCTGAAATGTTCCTGTCGTGAAGCAGCTGAAAATCCTGGAAGATGATGCCAATCTTTCTTCTAAGGTAAGGAATCTTAGATCTTTTTGTTTTGATAAGGTTGTATCCTGCAACGTTGATACTGCCATTTTCAAAAGGAAGATCAGCATATAATGATTTTAGCAATGAACTTTTTCCGCTTCCAGTTCTTCCAATCAGATAAACAAATTCACCTTTGCTAATTTCAAATGAAATATTGTCCAGGATAAGTCTGTCTTCCTGATAAATACTTAGATCTTTAACAGATACTACAGGTTCGGAGGAAAATGTCATTGCTTATATTTCCAGTTTTTGAAGTTTTCCAAAGGGAAGATCTTTTATTACTTCTTCCAAAAGTTTTTCTTTTCCTTCAAGCCCTGTTTTTTTGGGAAGTTTGACAGGGCGATCTGCCCGGAAATAAGCTACCAAAACGAAGTTTTCGTCTCTTAACTGAATGTAATCTGGAATTTTAGCTTTCCCTTTTACTTTAATAATGTACATTCTGCTGAGCTTATTTCCGGAAAGATTCCTGATTAACCATTAAGTTTTTGGTGGTCTGCCAGAAATTTCTGCAAACCTATGTCTGTTAATGGATGATTTAATAAACTTGTAATTACACTTAAAGGGCATGTTGCCACATCTGCGCCTATTTCAGCACATTTAATAATGTGCATTGGATGTCTTACTGAAGCCGCTAGTACTTCCGTTTCAAACCCATAGTTATCATAGATCTGAACGATCTGGCTTATAAGCTCAAGTCCATCAGTCGAAACATCATCAAGTCTGCCGATAAAAGGAGAGATGTAATTAGCTCCTGCTTTTGCCGCAAGAAGCGCCTGTCCAGGGCTGAAACAAAGTGTACAGTTTGTTCTGATTCCGTTTTTAGAGAAATATTTTATCGCTTTGATACCATCTTTGATCAAAGGAACTTTTACTACGATTTTATCATCGATTGTTACAAGTTCTTCTCCTTCTCTGATGATACCTTCAAAATCAGTGGCAATAACTTCAGCACTTACATCTCCGTCAGTAATATCGCAAATAGCTTTATAATGAGCAAAAACGTTATTTTTTCCTTTGATCCCTTCTTTGGCCATTAAACTTGGGTTAGTTGTAACGCCGTCAAGCACTCCAAGTTCATGAGCCTCTCTTATTTCATTAAGATTAGCTGTGTCAATAAAGAATTTCATTATTTGAATTATTTTTTACAAAGTGAAGGTACAAATCTAAGAATTTATTTCAACCTGAGTATAGATTTGCAGATAGCCGTTAAAACAAAAATGGCAAATCATATATCGCACTGCTCAACCGTCTACCCTTGCTTCCTTCCGGACCTGGGGGGGTTCAACAGGAGCTAGTCGTATAGATTTGCCGGTGCAAATGTATATGAATTAATATTAGATTCAAAAGCTTAAGAGAAAATATTAATTTAATTGAAAAATAATTTTTATTTAAACTGAAATACAGATGATTAAGGTTAGAAATAATATTTCGTTTAAAAAAATCAGATAAAAAGAAAAGTGCCGGAGACAGGAATCAGAATGAAACCAATTATCCCCGGCATAGGTGAGAAGGAAAATTATCTTACCAGTATATGCTTCATTGTCTTCAATTTCTTTAATGAAGTGGATGTTCCTTTTATTACTGATAATAAACTGTTTTCACATAGATGAACCTTTAGCTTTGTTTTTAGTTCCAATCTTTTGTCAAGGCCTTTTAGATTGCTGCCTCCACCTGTGATATGAATTCCTTTTCTATAAATATCTCCGGCAAGCTCCGGCGGACATGTTTCAAGGGTTTTAATTACAGACTCTTCAATTACAGATATCGATTTTTCCATTGCAGCGGAAACTTCTGAATAATTAACTGTTACTTCTTTAGGAAGTCCCGTCATCATATCTCTTCCGATTACTGTAAAGTTGGCCGGAGCATCATCTAGTTCCTGAAGAGCGGCACCTACCTCAATTTTTATTCTTTCTGCAGATCTTTCTCCTATTAAAAGATTGTGACTTCTTCTCATGAAGTTCAGTATATCTTTGTTGAGCTGATCGCCTGCAATTTTCAATGATTGGTTACACACTACTCCACAAAGGGATATAACTGCAATCTCTGTAGTTCCACCTCCGATGTCTATTACCATTGAGCCGTGTGGTTCCTCAATATCTATTCCGATTCCAACAGCAGCAGCTATCGGCTCATGTATAAGGTAAAGTTCTTTCACACCTGCATTTTCTGCAGAATCCCTAACAGCTCTTTTTTCAACTTCTGTGGCTCCATAAGGTATGCAAATCACCATTTTCTGAGCAGTTTTAATAAGGGATTTTTTACCATCAAAAATCATTTTGATCATCCCTCTGATCATTTGCTCTGCTGCATGGAAATTAGATATAACACCATCCTTAAGAGGTCTTATGGTTTTGATGTTCTCCGGAGTTTTTTCGTGCATTTCCATAGCTTTTCTGCCAAGGGCAACAAGTTCTCCCGTAATTGTATCTATTGCGATAATAGAAGGTTCGTTTAGTACGACCTGGTCGTTTAGCATGATCAGGGTATTAGCAGTCCCCAGATCCATGGCAATTTCATTATGAAAAAGATTTCCGAATAAACCCATAATAATGGTTGATTATTTATTTTTTTATGAAGCTTTGTTTGATCTGTCAACATCAATAATGTTTTTAAAAGTTCATCATGTTCCAAGAAAAATAAAGTATGGCTTATGATTTGTTGATAACCTTTAATGTCAACCGCAGTTAGTATGGCACTATATATATAGTAAATTGTAATAAATAATAATTAATCAATCAATGCAATTATTGTCAGACAAAATCTGTTTGTGTAATTATATAAGAACATTGCACCTTTTCCTTTGTAAGGCTTGAATGGTTAAGATGAAATAAATTCATTGCATTCATTTGGAAAGAAGGCAGAAGTTTCTTTATTAGTAAAATGAATTAATTAACAATTATAATATTCAGTATTAATAAGTTGTAGTGGATTATACCAAGGAAAAGTTGAACGAAAGAATTAATCCACAGAATTTTAAAATAAGATGAATTTTTTAAAAATATTTGTTGTTTAACCGGAGTAAGAATAAGTAGTATGGTAACAAGTCAAATGAAAAGGAATAATGTAAAGATCCAGTACAAATGTATTAGGACGCCTGATAACAAGCAGCTAAAAGAATTTAAGGAGAACCAGGTTTATCGTGGAAGATCCTTTAATGACCTCTTTGAGGTGTCTACTGAATGGGCAAGTCATAAGCCGACTTTTTTGTTGGAGAAAAAAGATTTTGAAAAATATTTTGAGTTGCTGACACCAATAGAAGCAGGAGTATGACATTACTTCATGTTAAAAAATTGAATAGAAAACCTGCCTTCGAGCAGGTTTTTCTATTTTTGTGTATTTATGCCTTTGCTTGAAAATATCCTCCAGCTTTTTAAAAAATCAACTTTTGACTTTCAACTTTCAGCTTTCCACTTTTTTCCAGTATGTTTATAACTTGTTCCGGAAAGGATTTACTTTTTTTGGAAAAACCGGACAACTAATGTTAATTTTACATTATGACTGAAAAAATATTAATTCTGGATTTCGGATCCCAGTATACTCAACTTATAGCCCGCAGAGTCAGAGAGTTAAACGTTTACTGCGAAATTCATCCTTTCAATAAAATTCCTCCTGTTGATTCCAGTGTAAAAGGCCTAATACTATCAGGAAGTCCATGTTCTGTTCGTGAAGCAAATGCTCCAGACATAGATCTGACAGCTTTTAAAGGAAAAATGCCTGTCCTTGGCGTTTGTTATGGAGCTCAATTAATGGCGCATAAAGCAGGCAATGATGTATTACCTTCTAAAATAAGAGAGTATGGAAGAGCCAAATTGGTGAGCATCCACAATACTGATAAGTTGATGAAGGAGATTACACCTGATTCTCAGGTTTGGATGTCTCACGGAGATACAATCTCCGGTCTCAATGACAAATTTGAAATTCTGGCCAGCACTGAGTCTGTGAAGGTCGCTGCATATAAAGTTATAGGTGAACAAACCTATGGAATTCAGTTTCACCCAGAGGTTACGCATTCTCTTGAGGGTAAAATAATTTTAAGAAATTTTGTTGTACACATCTGCGGCTGCAGCCAGGATTGGACTCCAGATACTTTTATTGATTCTACTGTTGCAGAACTAAAAGCCACATTAGGAAATGATAAAGTAGTACTTGGCTTATCAGGAGGAGTGGATTCTTCTGTAGCTGCTGTGCTTATAGATAAGGCTATAGGAGACAGACTCACTTGTATTTTTGTCGACAACGGCTTGTTGAGAAAAAATGAGTATGATGAAGTACTGGCATCTTACAAACACATGGGACTGAATGTAATTGGGGTTGATGCAAAAGGACAATTTTATTCAGCTTTAAAAGGACTTTCTGATCCGGAACAAAAACGAAAAGCCATCGGAAGAGTTTTCATAGAAGTCTTCGATCAGGAGGCTCATAAAATAACTGATGTGAAGTGGCTTGGACAAGGTACCATTTATCCGGATATTATTGAGTCTGTTTCTGTTAAAGGACCTTCTGCAACCATTAAATCTCACCACAACGTTGGTGGGCTTCCTGAAAAAATGAAGATGAAAGTTGTAGAGCCTTTAAAGACATTATTTAAAGATGAAGTAAGGATAGTTGGGAAATCTCTTGGAATAGACAATACTATTCTTGGTCGTCATCCTTTCCCTGGTCCAGGGCTCGCAATCAGAATACTTGGAGACATCACCGCAGAGAAAGTTGCAATACTTCAGGAAGTAGATCATCTGTTCATTTCGGGATTAAAGAGAGTTGGAGAATATGATAAGGTTTGGCAAGCTGGAGCAATTCTGCTTCCTGTTAAATCTGTCGGTGTTATGGGGGATGAAAGGACTTATGAAAATGTAGTAAGTCTTAGAGCCGTTACCAGCACAGATGGAATGACTGCTGACTGGGCGCATCTTCCTTATGAGTTCCTTGCAGATATTTCCAGTGAGATTATCAATAAAGTAAAAGGAGTAAACAGGGTAGTTTACGATATTAGTTCAAAACCACCTGCTACCATTGAATGGGAGTAAAATGATCAACCGGATGAAAAAAATCTCTTACGCACTAAGTTTTCTTATCCTATATTTTGTCTCCAATAATGTTTTGGGACAAACGGATTATCAGGGACAATTCCTGATTGGTAAAAACTTCCTTAAAGAAGGAAAGTATCAACAGGCAATGGATGTTTTTGGGCCGTTGACTAAAGAAAGTGAAGAAAATAATTTCGAAGCTTATTCAGCATATTACTATTCTCTTGCTGCTCTTAAACTTGGCAAGCTGAACGAAGGAAAAGCTATGGTCATGCAGATCAAACAGCGATATCCGGATTGGGACAAAATAGAAGATGTAAATTACCTTTATGCAAATCTGTATTTTGAACAGCAGAGATATTTTCAGGCCGTTAAGATCCTTAATACTCTTAATTCAAAGGAATTAAAGCAGGAAGCGGATAAGCAGAAGAATTTTTATCTGCAGAAGGCTCCACTTGACACTCTTAAAAACCTGCAAAAGCTATTTCCAAATGATGCTGTGATAGCAAAGAATCTTGTTAACAAACTTTCTTATGCTCAGCTAAATGAGAAAGATAAGATGTTGCTGGAATATCTGAGACAGGAATTTAAATTAGAAAAGGAAGCTGTTGAAGCAACAAGAGCTTCAGTAAAAAAACAGGAATATCATGTAGCTGTGCTCTTTCCTTTTATGGAGAAACAATTGAGCCCAGAGGCTTGGAGCAAAAGCTATCAATATGTCTTTGAGTTGTATGAAGGGATGAAAATTGCAATAGATTCCCTGAAGAAAGACGGAGTTAGTGTTGTGCTTCATCCTTATGATACAGAAAAGGACGATTCAAAGGTCTCTCAAATATTGAAATCTCCTGAACTTGCCAATATGGATCTGATCGTTGGTCCGATTTTTCCTGCAAACTATCCCCTGGTGGCTGAATTCGCATTAAGGAATAAAATATCAGGTATCAATCCTCTTTCCAATAATATTAAACTTGTAGAAGGGAATCCATATGTGTTTTTATTTCAGCCAAGTCTGGAAGCTCAGGCGGGCAGGGCTGCAGAAATGGCTGTGGCAAAATTCCCCGCAGAACCTCTGGCTGTGGGAACAGGAAAGAAAGCTCACACCGCACCAGAAAGAAAAAATGTTTATATATTTTTTGGTCAGGAAAACAGAGATTCATTACTGGCAACAAGATACAAAGACAGTATTATACTAAAAGGATTTGCTGTGACTCAATTTGAAAAAGTTGCTAAAGATAAGCTTAAAAACATGCAAAAGCTTTTGTCCGATTCTGCAAAGCTATTAGGTGTCAATCATATTTTCATAGCAGCAAACGATCAGGTAATTGCAGCTAACTTTATCAGTCAAATGGAGATCAGTAAATTTTCTACACCTGTAATTACAAGGCAGGAATGGTTGCAGTTTCCCTTACTTACCTTTGAACAGTTTGAAAGGAGAAATGTACATTTTATCAATCCTGACTACATAGATTATGATAGCTATGCAGTTCAAAGTTTCAGAAATACATTTTTGAAAAAAGCTTATATCATCCCAGAGATCTATGCTTACCAGGGATATGATATGATGAGGTTTTTCGGAAATGCATTGAAAAATTACGGTAATGTGTTTGGACCTGGCCTCTCTGCACAGGGCTTTACAAGAGGTTATACGCTTTATGGTTATAACTTCACAAATTCCAATTCGAATTTATTTGTTCCAATAGTGAAATTTGAAGGGAACAAAATGGTAGTAGCAAATCCTGTAGATCAGATTAAATAAGTATATGAATACTGAAAAAAGCCATAAACTTTTTGAAAGAGCTAAAAATGTAATTCCAGGTGGAGTTAATTCTCCGGTAAGAGCATTTAGAGCTGTAGGAGGAAATCCTTTATTTATCAAAAAAGCTGAAGGAGCTTATTTGATAGATGAGGATGATAATAAATATATAGAGCTGATCAATTCATGGGGGCCAATGATTCTTGGTCATGCTAATAAAGATATTCAGGACGCGGTGTGTGAAGCTGTTAAAGATTCACTTTCGTTCGGAGCTCCGGGGGAAAGAGAAGTACTGATGGCAGAACTGATCACTTCTATGATTCCATCAATCGAGAAGGTGAGGATGGTTAGCTCAGGAACTGAAGCAACTATGGCTGCGGTAAGACTTGCCAGAGGGTATACGAACAGAGCTAAGATCGTTAAATTTGAAGGATGCTACCATGGACATGGCGATTCATTCCTGATCGCTGCAGGAAGTGGTGCTATAACACTTGGTGTACCTGATAGTCCCGGTGTTACCCAAGGTGTTGCAAATGATACTCTTACAGCTCCATTTAACAATCTTAAAGCAGTTCAGGATCTAGCAGCTGCCAATAAAGGGCAGATTGCTGCTATTATCATTGAGCCTGTAGCAGGAAATATGGGACTTGTTTTACCGGATGGTGGTTTTCTGCAAGGGTTGAGAACACTTTGTGATAACGAAGGCATTGTGTTGATCTTTGATGAAGTGATGACAGGTTTCAGATTATCTAAAGGAGGAGCTCAGCAAATTTTAAATGTTAAACCAGACCTTACGACTTTAGGAAAAATAATCGGAGGAGGTATGCCAGTAGGTGCATATGGCGGAAGAAAGGAAATTATGGATTTTGTTTCTCCTTCAGGTCCGGTATATCAGGCTGGAACGCTTTCCGGAAATCCGGTAGCTATGGCTGCTGGTTTAGCCATGTTAAATTATTTGAACACACATCCTGAAGTTTATACTCATCTGGAAAAAATTACAGCGAAAATCTGTGAAGGTTTTGAGAAAAACCTTAAAGAGCTTGGTATAAAAGGAACGGTTAACAGGATTGGCTCCATGTTTACATTGTTCTTCACGGATCAGACGGTTATAGATTTTGAAACAGCAAAGACTTCTGATACCACTCTTTTCGGTAAATACTTCAGGGCAATGTTGGAAGAAGGAGTTTATCTTGCTCCCTCTCAATATGAAAGTTTGTTTATTTCAACAGCGATCAATGAGGAGCTGGCAGAGAAGATAATAAAAGCGAATTACAAAGCATTAAAAGCTGTGCTTCAAAATGCTTAAAAGAAATTAATAATAGATTTAATATGAGAATTGCAATACTTGGCGGGGGGAATATGGGTACGACCTATGCCAAAGCCTTTGTTAGAAGTAGCATTGTAAAAACAGGAGACCTACTAATCATAGAAAAACATCCTGAGAAACGTAAAAGCCTTAGAGAGGAAGGAGTGGCTGACCTTAAGGAAGAAATAAACGAAAGTTTATCAACTTACGACATTCTGATTGTAGCTGTAAAACCTCAGGATTTTAAATCTCTGGTACCGGATCTGATAAAGGTTATAAAGCCGAACCAGCTGATTATTTCTATCATGGCTGGAATTACTATCTCTACTATACAGACTCTTCTGAAGCATGATAAAATTGTGAGGGCTATGCCAAATACTCCAGCTCAGCTTGGGTTTGGTATAACGGCTTTTACTGTTTGTAAGGATGCATCTCTTGATCAGATATCTATCGTGGATACTTTGCTTGAAACTACTGGCAAGGCAATTTTTATGAAAGATGAAGAACTGCTTGATGCAGTAACTGCCTTAAGCGGGAGTGGACCTGCTTATTACTATTATTTTGTGAAGCATATGATAGAAGCCGGAAAGCAAATGGGGATGGAAGAGCCTGTTGCTGCTATGCTGGTGAAACAAACTATGTTAGGTGCATTTCAGATCATGAGTAATAGCAAGGATTCGCTAGACGATATGATTAAAGCTGTTGCCTCTAAAGGAGGAACAACCGAGGCGGCTCTGAATTCTTTTGAAAAATCCAATGTAGGGCAGGATATTATTGAAGCTTTAAAATCAGCTGAGAAGAGAGCAAAAGAGCTTTCCAGAGAATCAGCGTGAGGAGCTTAAAACAGAAGTTAAAAGCAGAAAGTTAAAGTAGTCTTTGGACCTTTGCTTTCTGCTTTTAATTTTTGATACCAATGAGCCATTTTTTAGGCAGATGAATTCAATAGATTGGGGAGAATAACTCCTTTTAAAACTTTTAACTTTAAGCTTTCAACTTTTCTCTTTTTAAAAACTTTTCGCTTTAAGCTTTCTGCTTTAAGCTTGATTTGTAGTCTATTATCTTCCTCTTTTTCCCTTCTTATAACTATTTGAATTTTTCCCTAGTTAGATTTATAAAGTCGGTAACAATGAAAAAGCAATGGGGAGTTCTGCTGATGTTCATGGTAATGTACTCAGTGGTCTACGCTCAGGAGACAGAAAGTAATAAGGCCGGAGGGCCTGTAAAAGACCTGTGCGTAAAAAGAATAACTCAAGTAAAAGATAGTATCAATACTGGTTTACATAATGTAGCTTACCTGAGTGCGACAAAGATAAATAATGATATCAGATATGACTTTGAGGCTGAGCCTCAGCAAAATCTTGATGCAAAGAATATTTACTATAAAGATACTTCTACTGTTTATGTAGAAGAAGTGAAAAAGCTAAAAATGCTTCAATGGCCTTTCCAGAAAAGACGTGGAGAAAGAGAGGGTTCGGCAAGAAGGGTTCGGTATGAAAGAGAAGGACAAGGAGAGGCCGGCAGGGACATGCAGGGAGATGAAGAGGAGTGTATTTAGTGGAGGCGAGTGTTTCTGTTGCAGAATTTTCCGGAAAGTATTGCAGGCTGATCGTGGGGAAGAGCTTACCGGAAAATTCTTTCACTTCATAAACTAAGGAAAAACAAAGGCTGTTTTTCCTTAGTTATTTTATAAGAGAGTAGTATTAGTTGGTGATTAAACGTGAGAGATATGAGAGTAGGAAAATCGCTATTAATGATAATGATGGGCATAGGATTCTCATTTGTATCCAAGGCTCAGGGAGATGATCAGGATCTGCAGGGAAGAGTTCAATACGAAGAAAAAGAAAATAAGTCGACTGTTAAAAGTAATCCTTCAAAACCTGAAGTAGTGGAAGGTGAAATGGAAATGTCTTCTTCTATGACAAGGTTATTTGAAAATAACCTCGCTGATCCGGAACAGGAAGTTGAAGTATTAAGAGTAATTGAAGACAAGGCTTTTATTCAATCTTTGTCCGGACAAAATGAAATGCCGAAGGACTTTGAATATAAAGACGATAAGTTTGTATTAAGATATAAACTTTCTGGTGATGAGGAGAAAATAAAAGCAGAGGGGGACCCTTCAGAGTTTGTTGCGAAATATAATGCATTCAGGCAGAATCAGGGAATGACTCCTACAGCAACTCCTATAACATCTCCTGAGCCTGATAATCAGAATCTATATGCTGAGCCTGAAGAGGTGACTTCTACCAGAGGCGTTGATGCTAAAACCAGAGCGAGAAATTATGAACCTGAACAAAATGAAATTTTCAGGATTGAGGTACCTGTGGAGTCAGCAGAGGCTTGTCCGATGAATAATAACACAGTTATAAATCAAAAGCAGATGAAAATCAAGCGAAGCTGTCCGGGGCACTCAATGAAAAAAGGGAATAGCTCTACTGAAGAATATAATTTCAATTCATCTGGTAGCCAAATGAAAAGGAATAACGAATGATATAAATCCAATTAATGGACTTATTATATAAAGACTGAAAGGGGGGATTGTGCTTCCCGATTTTCAGTCTTTATTAATTTCATTTATCGAAACTCTTATTGTTTATTAAGATTTTCAAGATGTTTTACAAGTTTACGGCAAAGGGCATGCATCTCATCTGCCATAAAATCATCACCTGTTGAGGTTTTAACAGTTTCAGCCATTCCTCCGATTGCTTCAATGAAGAAGCGTTTCATCTCATCTACAGGCATATCTTTTTCCCAAAGGTCTATACGCATAGTTGATTGTTGCTTCTGGTCCCAGATATTAAGGCTGATAGCTTTTGCTTCGGAAAGATTTCCCTGAGGACTATCTGTAGCATCCCATTTAATCTTGTCTGGAATATTTTCACTGTCAAGCTCAACTACAAATTTGATCTCTGATTTTTTCATTAATTATATTCAGGTAATTTTTTCTTTACTCAAATTTACTTTTAATTTATAGGATTTCCATTACTTCTTATGAAGAAAATACTTTGGCTGTGCCTTACTCTCATCGTTACCTTTGTTTTATCGTTCTGTCTTCCTGATGAAAAACCAGAAGCATATTCAATAGCATTTTATAATGTTGAAAATCTTTTTGACTATCATGACGATCCGGATGTGAATGATGATGATTTTCTTCCTGGCGGTAAATGCCATTGGACTCAAAATCGATATGAAAAAAAGCTTAATCAGATTGCAACTGTGGCAAGTAAACTAGGAGATAGTGATGGACCGGAATTGCTTGGTATGGCTGAGATAGAAAATAGTCATGTATTAAAAGATCTTATTAATATTTCTGCTTTTGCTGCTCCATATGGATTTATTCATCAGGAGTCCTGTGATAACAGAGGTATTGATGTCGCACTTCTTTATAAAAAGAAAATATTTAAACCCTTATACCACAAACTTTATTCTCCTAAAAGCATGGAAGGAATAAAGTCAGGTTTGCGAGAGCTTTTATTGGTGAAAGGAATATTGAATAAGGATACAACTTTTATTCTTGTGAACCACTGGACTTCCAGAAGGACAGGTGTAGAAAAGTCAGAAAGGAAAAGGATAATTATGGGGATGCTGGTCAGAGAGTTGTGCGACTCACTGTTCAGGATCAATAAAGAATCTGAAATTATTGTGATGGGAGATTTTAATGATACTCCACATGATCCTAGTGTTACTGAAGTCATAATGGCCAAGGGGAATGCAGAGAAAATGGGAGGGGAAGACCTTTTTAACGGATTTGGAAATATTGATGCATCGAAAATCGGCTCAACTAAATACGGGAAAAATTGGCTGACCTTTGATCAGATAATGATGAGCAAAGCATTTTATAAAAAGCATTATAAAAAAGGGTCTTCAGAAATTTATCATCCGGAGTGGATGCATTATAAAAGTAAACTGATGAATGGACCTTACAGAACCTTCTCTGGTTCTAAATATCAGGAAAATGGTTTTAGTGACCATTTTCCTGTATATATCAATTTTAAATAGTTTAGAAACCTAGTTCTGCTTTCATGGCCTTAAAGCCCTCCGGATTGTGAGCATTTACGTCACATCCTAGTGAATTAGCTTTGTTTGTGATATTTTCAACTCTACTTTGATCAGAAGGGTGAGTGCTTAAGAAAGCAGGAGTGCTGGAACCTGAACCTGAAGCCATTAGTTTTTCAAAGAAGCCAGCAGCTCCGTCTGCTTCATATTCAGCAGGGTTTTGGCAAAGATATTGAACCGAATAATCATCAGCTTCAGCTTCGTCATTACGGCTGAATTTTAATGTAAGTAAACCTTCAGTCAGCTGCCCCAACATTCCCGGGTTTTGACCTAACACCAGACTAAATAAGGTTTCAACACCGTACTGCTTGCTCATCTGTGATGTACCATGTCTTCTGTCAGCATGCGCCATTTCATGTCCCATTACACCTGCAAGATGATCTTCTGTATCAAGGTATTTAATAAGACCTGTATATACATACATATAGCCACCAGGAGTTGCAAATGCATTTAATGTAGTATCATCTCTGATGATGGTAACTTTCCAAGGAAAGTCATCTTTATATTTCAGTTTTCCTGATGCCAGTATGTAATCTCTGATATGCTTCAATCTAGCATACGACTGGGGATATTGGGATTCACTTAATACTACCATTCCTGAGGTGTCAGAGTTTATAAATGCATCCATCTGAGCTCCCAGTTCTTTGTCTTTACTAACCGGAAAGATATTAATTTTTGCGTCCTTGTCTTTTTTACAGGAAACAAAAATGACAAGAATAAAAACGGATAACAGAAATCCTTTTTTCATACTCATTTATTTTATTTTGAATTAAGAATTATGATAAGCTTTATTATAGTTTTCAAGAATGGCTCTGGATTGTTTTTCGTCCACTTTTAGCTGGTCAATTAACGCATCGAGGTTAGGGAATTTTGCTTCAAATCTTAAAAATTCCAGGAAACCAACTTCTACTGATTCTCCGTAAATATTTTTATTGAAGTCAAATATGTGGACTTCCATACTTCTTCCTTTGCCTTCAACAGTTGGATTGAAACCAAGACTTAACATGCCTCCGAATTTTTTATCCTCTACCTTCACAAACACAGTGTAAATGCCATCAGCAGGAAGAATCTTTTCAGGATCTTCCACTTCAATATTAGCGGTAGGGTAACCAAGCTCACGTCCGAGTTTTTTGCCTTCTACTACTTTACCTTTAACGCTGTAGGGGCGTCCGAGCAATGTTGTAGCTTTTGATACATTGTTCTGTGAAAGTGCTTCGCGAATAGAAGTTGAGCTTATTGCGTTGTGTTCAATATCTTCTCTTGGAATTTCTTCAACCTGAAATCCAATACTAGAGGCATTTTCTTTCAGATATTCAAAGCTACCTTCTCTGTTTTTGCCAAACTTATGATCGTATCCGATTACAAGTTTCTTAGTGCCTATTTTATCAATAAGAATTTTATGGATAAAATCTTCTGAAGAGGTAGTGCTGAATTCTTTTGTAAAAGGAATGAGAAGGAGATGATCGATGCCACAGGATGCGATCATTTCTATTTTTTCTTCGAGAGTAAGAAGAAGTTTTAAAGAGTCGGCACCTTGAAGTACTTTTCTTGGATGAGGCCAGAAGGTAATAACCACGCTTTCTCCTTTTTCTTCCTTTGAAGTTTCTTTAAGGCGGTTCAAAATTTTTCTATGTCCCAGATGAACGCCGTCAAAGGTGCCAATGGTGACAATGGCATTGGTTAACTTTGTGAATTCATCGAAAGAATTATAAACCTTCATCTCCTTGTTTCTTTCCTGCTAACTTAAGAAAATCTTCTAATTTGTAGGATTTATCTATCGTGAATTCTCCTATCCTGGTTCGTCTCAACTGAGCAAGGTGTGATCCCGCTCCGAGTTTTTCCCCAAAGTCTCTTGCTATGCTTCTTATATAGGTGCCTTTGGAACAAACGATTTTGAACTCGATAATGGGAAACTCGATTTTTGTTATTTCAAAGCTTTTGATAAGAACTTCTCTTTCTTTCATCTCCACGTTTATACCTTTTCGAGCGAGTTTATAAACTCTTTTGCCATTTACTTTAATCGCTGAAAAGCATGGAGGGACCTGCATTTGCTGGCCCAGGAATTCAGAAGCTACTCTATGTATATCGGCTTCAGTAATATGAGAAATGTCAAACTCCTGATCGAACTCTGTCTCTAAATCGCAGGAAGGGGTGGTTTTACCAAGACTGATCTGGCCTTCATATTCTTTTTCCTGGCCCTGATAGGTCTCGATTTCCTTTGTCTTTTTGCCAGTACAAAGAATCAAAAGTCCGGTGGCCAGAGGATCAAGTGTTCCTGCATGACCCACTTTCTTCATCTTAAATGTATTACGAATTTTCCTCACTACATCAAAGGATGACCATTCGTAAGGTTTGTCAATAAGAAGCACTTCACCTGCTTCAAAATCAAATGCCATTTATTGTATTTTTAAATCGACTCCAAGAGCGAGTAATATTAGCAGAATTAAGCCCAGAGCGATTCTATAGTACCCGAAAACTTTAAAACCATATTTGGTAACAAAGCCTATAAAGAATTTTATTGCAAGCAAAGCCACGATAAATGCTACCACGTTTCCGACAACAAGTATGTTAAGGTTTGAAGCATCAATTGCTTTGTAATCTTTAAGAAGCTTGTAACCTGATGCCGCAAACATTGTAGGTACAGCCAGGAAAAAGGAAAATTCCGCAGCAGCCTTTCTGTTAAGGTTTTGCGCCATTCCTCCTATAATTGTTGCAGCTGATCTGCTTACTCCGGGGATCATGGCAAGGCATTGAAAACAACCTATAATTAAAGAGTTTTTATAAGACAGTTCTTCAAGAGATTTACCTTTAAGAGGATTGAAAATCCTGTCAACAAATAACAGGAATATTCCTCCCAGTAAAAGAGAAGAAGCAACAACTATAACATTTTCAAGCAAGGAGTCTATAAAATCTCCAAGCAGAAAACCTATTACTGCCGCAGGAAGAAACGCTACAAACAACTTATAATAAAAGTCAAGGGAAGTGAAAAATCTTTTCCAGTAAAGTATTACGACAGAAAGTATTGCTCCGAATTGAATCTGTACTGTGAAAATTTTTGTGAATTCCTGCTCATTAATTCCCATCAGTGCGGAAGTAATGATCATGTGACCTGTAGATGAAACGGGCAAAAATTCTGTAAGTCCTTCAACAATGGCCAGGATTATGGCTTCTATGAAATTCATTCTTTTTTACCTTGCTTATAAAAGATTGCTACAAACTGTATTATAAAACCGATTAACAGGAATAAAGGGCCAATTGTTAAGCCAAGAGTTCCAAAACCATGCGGCTGGTCGTCCTTACTCATAGTTATAAATCCGATAATCAGAAAAGCAATGCCAATAAGCATGATGATGTAATTGGCTTTCGAAAAAACTAGTTTGTTCATGGTTATTAATATAATTCGTCTAAAGACATTTTAAGATATTTGTTAACTGCTCTGAAAGAGGAGATAAGTCCTATAAAAATACCTGCGGCAATCAGAGCTCCGAATACTATAGCTATATTTTTGGTTTCACCAAGTTGAGACAATTCAGGAATCTCTCTATAAGCATACTGTTGTAAAAGGAATAGAAGACCCGCAGCTATAATGCCGCTGAAGAAGCCCTGAAATGTAGCATGAAGTAAAAATGGCCCCTGAATAAATGAGCGTTTAGCCCCTACAAGTTGCATGCTTCTAATAAGGAATCGCTGACTGTAAAGTGCCAGCTTTATAGTATTATTGATTAAAAGGTAAGTCGCAAATAATAAAATCAATGAAAATGAAAGCATAATCAATGCAATGATTTTTATGTTGCGGTTAATTGTATCTATAAGATTTACAGGATAGTCAACTTCGAATACTCCGGTCATGGACTTAATCTCTGCTGAGATAGTTTTCATTTTGGTTTCTTCGAAATACCTGGAAGAAATTTTAACAACCAGGGACGGTCTCAAAGGATTTTCAGTTAAAACGGCGGAAAAGTCTTCACCAGTTTCATTTATAAATCTCTTGGCAGCCTCTTTCTGAGAAATATATTCAATTTGGGCTTTCCCTTTTTTCTTCAATACAAAAGGTTTGGAAGCAATGGCATTCTGCAAGGAATCCATCATATCCGGAGAAAGGTTTTTGTCAAGATATACATGAAGCTCCAGATTTTCCCGGATTACTGTACTTAATTTTTTCCCATGTAAAAAGACAAGAGCAAATAAGCCAATAACAAAAAGCGATAATGTAATACTGAAAACCACAGTAAGGTAAGGATAGCTCCCTAACTTCTTTTTTCTTTTTTTGATTTTTAATGGCTTATTCATAACTAAGGTGAGCAAATTTACTAGAATAAATCTTATTACCGAAGTTAAGAATGAGGCTTTTTAACTTATTTATGGAAATTTTCCAAAACATCTTCAGAAATAAGAGGGAATAAAAATAAAAGGACTTTATCCCTTCTTATTTGTCATGGGAATAAAGTCCTTTTTAGTTGGGGGTATTATTTTTTATTTTTTTAAAGACTCCAATTGTCTTGTAATATCTTTATCATGAATTTCTTTAAGAGGGGCAATGTCTACCTGATTTGATTTCAGGGAGAAATAGCTTCCATCATATTTCAGATATAATTCTCTGCCTCCTTTGCTATTCAGCTCAAGGATTTCATAAGGCTTTTCATCAAATTTTCCATAAAGGAAAAGTTTGTTGCTGAAGAATTGATAGTGGAAGTCCTTGTTCTTCTTCTGCGCTATTTTT
Organism: Sporocytophaga myxococcoides DSM 11118; assembly: GCF_000426725.1. NCBI lineage: Bacteria > Pseudomonadati > Bacteroidota > Cytophagia > Cytophagales > Cytophagaceae > Sporocytophaga > Sporocytophaga myxococcoides. Next base: position 368,817 of record NZ_AUFX01000005.1, read on the forward strand.
ACAGTAATGTTGTCAAGTTTTGCGGCATCGCTTCCTTGTATTTCACCTTTTTGAGGTTGAACTGAATTTTCTGTATTAAAGTCTTCACTTTCAAAATCAGAAATATTTGGTTCTGAAGTGTTAGTAAAGATTTGAGGATTAGAAGTTTCTGTAACTACTTGCTCAGGATGTTTTTTTAACTGAGCAATTCTTGATTCCCTCTTTATTTCAAATTTATTTTCACTTTCCAATATTGGAGCAGCGGAAGATGTTTCTGATGTAATTACTTCTGCTTCTGTTTGTGGAGTAAATACTTCATCAGGAGTATTCGCTATTTGATGTTCTGAAGATTGATGTGTTGAAACAGGTTGGTCAGCAGAATTATTAAATAGAGTGAAATATAGAGTTGTGCTTAGTAACAATGTGCCTACAATACCAGCTGCTATTTTTAGGCCGGTGTATGATGATGCAGCTGAGACATTGATGTTGTCCAGACGGGCTTTTAATTCAGCTTTCCGCTGACCTTTCAGGTGGTTGATAATATCCTCCTGAAGTTTAAGCTCATTACTAACTAAAGGATCTTTAGTCATGTATTCTTCGAACATGAGCTTTTCGGTCCCAGAGAGTTTCCCCGAAAGGAAATCGTCTATTTTGTCCTGACTGTAAAAGTTGTTGTCCATATTAGTCCAAAAAATCTTTAGCGGTATATAAAGATTTAATTTTATTATCTAATTCTTTTTTACACTTGTATTTTTTTGTCTTTGCTGTATCAGCATTGGCAAAACCAAGTTTTTCAGCAATATCGTTCATTGACAGATCGTCGAAATAATAGTATGTCAGAATTTTCCGACATGTTTCTCCCAGATCTTCAATGCACTTGTTTATAATATTTGCTCTTTCCTGTTTATCAAGGTCATAAATTTCACCTTTTTCAACCGGTTGTTCCCCTGTAAGCCTGCTTTTTCTTTCAAGCTCTTTCCTCCAGAGGTTTTGGCATATACTGTATATGTAAGTGCTAAGTTTGGAAGATAAAACAAATTCCGGTGAATATGCTTTTTGCCAGACTACAATCAAGGCATCCTGAAATATGTCCTTGGCTTCTTCTTCAGAACCATTATTTCTGATGATCATTTTGACCATCATTTTATAGTTCTTTTTATAAAGATAGTCTAGTGCTGATTCATCTCGTTTCTTTATCTTCTCTAAGATCTCACTATCTTTCATAGTTTATATACTTTATATAAGCATATTGTAACCTGCTTTAATTATAAATATAGTAAAAATTAAGGGTAAATCCTTGAATTATTTAATAATTAGAATATTAGGCTAAAATATAATTTGTCTTGCTTTTGTACAAATCTGCTATTTTTTTAAGTTACTATTCCATGTTTAATTTTTTATACGACAAAAAAGTAACTGGGATCAGATTAATAATTATAACTCATTTATTAAAAAAAATATATAAACATATTACTATTTTTTGAGGTTTAATAATTGATCCAAATTTCTAACCCCCTAATTCTATGCAAAATCTAAAATATAAAATTCCGACGCTTTATAATTTTTTAAAGCAGGATGTTAAAGCAAAAGCTTTAAAACTTGCTTATGGTTTAATAGAGGAAGGATTTGAGAAAGATTTATGTTTTGAGGTGGCTTTAGTAAAAGCGAATCTGACCATGGCAGATATTAATAAAATTCAGAAATATTCCATTCATCTGATCCCTCATAATTCTGGCTGGGGTGTATGTGATGTGGATGCTAAGCTATTGTTTGTGGAGGAAAGTAAATCATTGGCTTTGGCCAGGGCAAGAAAGCTTGCAAAAAGTGCTAAGATTAAAATGTTTATTCATAATGTGGATAAAACTCTGGACTGCGAAAGTTTTGAAGTTAATTTTCCAGTTTATACAAAACCTCCTGTAAGAAATGAATATGCTGAAAGATGGAAGGTAAGGGTAAGAACTGACAAGTAAATTTGAAATCTGGAATTATAAAAAAGCAGCTTCGCCTAGATATAAGGCGAAGCTGTTTTTTTAATCCCTTAGTTTATCCAAAAGTTGATTAAGAATTTTGGCGTCTTCTACTGTGATAGAATTGAAGACCTTTTCATATTCATGAAAATTTTTATCGATTTCCGCCAGTAAATCCAACCCCTTTTGTGAAATTAATATATTCACAGATCTTCTCTTCTGTCTTCTGAAGATGGACTACGTTCAAGCAGCTCTTTTATTCTTAATCTTTCTACTAATCTTGATGCATCAGACATTTTGTCGAGCATTCTTTCCTTTAATAAATTTATTGTAGAAGGATTGGGGTATTGCCCTCGCAGAATACGAAGAATATTGAACTGCTGTGGAGTCAGATCATAATCCTTCATAAAGTTTCTTGTCCGTGCATCAAGCCAATTGAAGGTAAAAATGATGTTGACGGCAGTTTTTTGAAATTCATTCCTGAATTCCTTTTGTTTTATTTCATCTTCTAACCTCATTTTCCAAATTAATAAAATTGGAAGAACTTCTGCAAATGCTTGATTATCTAATTTTTATATATTTTCGTCGAATCGAGGATAAATGTAAATGGATATAAAAATTACATCTCCAATAAAAGGTGCAAAAAGGGAATATGCGTCGCGGGAAAAAAGGGACTAGGCCTTATTAAAATAAAGGAGGAATAAGGTTTTATGCTTTATTCCTCCTTTTATAATATCTGGATTAAGCTTGTTTGGTATGATTCAGGAATTCGGCTTTAATAGCTTCTTCCTTGAATTTACCTGAATAGTGTGCAGTTACCGTTCTGCTGCTGGTATCGCTAACTCCTCGGGATGCAACACAAAGGTGGCTTGCATCCATGATCACAGCAATATCTTCTGTCTCCAGTGTTTCTTTTAGATCATTGGCAATCTGGACTGTAAGTCTTTCCTGTACCTGTGGTCTTTTGGAATAATACTGAACAATTCTGTTGATTTTGGAAAGCCCTATAACTTTGCCTGAACTGATATAGGCAACATGTGCTTTCCCTATGATAGGTACAAAGTGATGTTCACAATAAGAATAAAAGGTAATATCCTTTTCTACAAGCATCTCATTGTACTTAAATTTATTGTCGAAAAGTTTTATTTTAGGTCTGTTTTCAGGGTTGAGACCGCTAAATACCTCTTTAATAAACATTTTAGCCACTCTTTTGGGAGTACCTTTTAAACTATCATCATTAAGGTCCATTCCCATAATAGTCATAATTTCTCTGAAATGATTTTCAATAAGCTGCATTTTAACTTCATCGCTCATTTCAAAGGCATCTGATCTTAATGGTGTTTCATAGGACCCAGGTACATGATCGTCTCCAATCTCCTCAATAGTCAGGTCTTTAATCAGCTGGGTATTCAACAAAGTTCCTTTCTGTTTCATATAAAATTACCTTAAGATCGTACTTTTTATCAATTTTATCCCTGAGTTTTGTCCAGATTACCATCGCAATATTTTCAGCAGTTGGATTGAGGTTTTTAAATTCCTCAGTATCAAGATTCAGGTTTTTATGGTCAAATTTTTTAATTATGTGCTCCTGTGCAAGGTCACTCAAAAATTTCATGTCTATAACATATCCTGTTATAGGATTAGTTTCTCCAGTGACCTTAAGAATTACCTCATAGTTATGTCCATGAAAATTCGGATTATTACATTTTCCAAATAAAGCGTCATTGTCTTCATTAGACCATTCGGGAACAAATAGCCGGTGAGCGGCATTAAAATGTTCTTTTCTGTAGACGGCAGTTTTCATGTTTAACGTTTATATGAATTTACGCAAAATATAAATACAATTTAAATCTCAGGATATCGGAATCAGGAAAAACGTTAATTTGTTCCTATCTTTAACGAAATGTTAGTTTTGGATCAATTAATTGTAATTATTTGGTCCATAAAGATAGTCTAATAAATCTTTATTAGCTTCTTTGGGAGAATTTTTTTTGGTTTTTATAAAAAAAACTTCAATAAAATTCTTTTAATTTCCATTAATTCCTAAATTCACAGAATAAAATTTGGTTGGCCGTGGATATAGAATCAATAAAAATTAAAATAAACGAATATCTTCAGAAGGATCTGAAGCTGTTCACCACTTCTTCTTTTCAGACTCACAGCATTGTACTTTTGCACATTCTCAGCAAAATTGACAATACTATACCTGTATACTTTATAAATACAGGGTACCATTTTCCGGAGACTGTAGAATATAGAGATCAGCTGGCAGAACTGATGAATCTGAATATACAGGAGGTTAGTTCGTTTACTCCACGCCATATGCAGAAAGATGCTAATGGCAGATTACTTTTTGCATCTGATCCTGATTTTTGCTGTTTTTTGAATAAGACCCAGCCACTGGAACCGGTTTTAGCTGAGAAGGATGTTTGGATTAATGGAGTGCGTGGTGATCAGAGTGCAGTGAGAAAGGCATTTAAAGTAGAGGAGAGTGCGCCGCATAATACAGTACGATTCCATCCCATGCTGGACTGGACAACAAAAATGATTGAATTGTATATTAAAGAACATAAATTACCAAGGCATCCTCTTGAGGCAAAAGGCTATCTTAGCATTGGCTGTGAGCCATGTACAAGAAAATTTGATCTGGAATCCTACTCGAGAGAGGGAAGATGGTTCGGCATGAAGAAAACAGAATGTGGTTTGAATACAGATTTAATAAATAAGCAATGAACGTATTAGTAACAGGTGGGGCCGGCTACATCGGATCAGAGCTGGTTTATCAGCTTAGCCAGGATAAGAATGTTGAGAAAGTCATCGTATATGACAATCTGGGAAGAGAAAATTATAATCTTTTTATCAGCAATAGTAACAGAATTGCGGGAGACAAAGTGAAGTTTGAGTTTGGTGATATTCTCGACACCAGAAAAATTAAAAAGGTTTTGAAAGAAATTGATGTTGTTTATCATTTGGCAGCGCGAGTTTCTACTCCTTTTTCTAATATTGATTCTCACTTTTTTGAGCAGGTTAATAACTGGGGAACGGCAGAGCTTGTATATGCTGTAGAGGAAACAAAAAGAGTTTCTAAATTTATCTACCTGAGCAGTACTTCTGTTTATGGTTCTTCTAAAGATCTGGCAAGCGAAACTACGGAGCCAAACCCTAAAACATTCTATAGTATTTCAAAATTGAGAGCAGAGCAGCATGTGCAACGCCTCAGTAAAAAAATCGAAACAATAATTCTTAGAGGTGGAAATGTATATGGATATACACCTGCTATTCGTTTTGATTCTGTTATCAATAGATTTATGTTCGATGCGAATTTCAACAACAGGATTTCCATACATGGATCAGGCAAACAGGCAAGATCATTTATCCATGTGAAAAAAGTTGTAGATGCATTGGTTCAATTAAGAACATTAAAAGTACCATCTGATGTTTATAATCTGACTGATAAGAATGTTGAAATATTAGATCTTGTAGATATATTGAAAGAAATATATCCGGATCTTGAGTTTCTTTTTATCAACCAACACCTAGCTCTAAGAGAATTAAAGGTAAATCCGGACTCTAAGCTGGATGCATATTATAAAATATCAGAAAGTGATCTGAAAGAGGAATTACTCGAGTTTAAAAACAGATTTGCTTTCAATTCACTTTCATCAGTTACAGCGGGTTAATTAACCCGCTTTTTTTTTGACTCTGCTTAAATCAATGTCATATGATTCAATGAAGCTGATTTCAATATTTTGATTAAATCATAACTTTTTTACGGAAATTATAATTAAGAAAAAGTGATATCACGTGTTTTAAAATATAAACATAGATATTACATTCGTTCAAAATACTTGGAACTGAGACAGATGTTTCTGGATGCAAAATGGACAAAGTAATTTCTATAACACAGCTGGACTCTGAAGTGTCACCTGGGAAGCCGTCAGGAATTTCCAGAAGCTGGGATGATGAGATTATTTATTTCATTATGTTGGATCGCTTTCATGACGGACGGAATAGAACTTCAATTAATTCAAGATCAGGTTTTGGTGATGAAGAAAAGTTGAAGTCCTTTTGTGGGGGCAATCTAAAAGGCGTTTTGCTCAAACTTGATTATATAAAATCTCTCGGCTGCACTGCTATATGGTTAAGCCCATTTCTGGAAAATGATAATAAATATCACGGATATGCTATCAGAAATTTTCTAAAGGTTGATCCTCATTTTGGCACTCTGGAAGATTTGAAATTGCTGGTTGATGAATGCCATAAAAAAGACCTTAGGGTAATTATGGATGTAGTGGTGAATCATTCCGGAGATACCTGGTCCTATAAAGAAACTTCCACTCCATATGATAGCAGCAAGGTTTATACGTTTGGTAACTGGAAGTCACGGGAGTGGCCTGTGCCCATAGAACTAAGGAATCCTAGTTTATACAACAAAAGAGGTAGTATTATCAACTTTGACGAATATCCGGAAACGCTGGAAGGTGATCTTTTTGAATTGAAAAGTTTTAGAAACGATCATTCACAGGAAGCACGAAAAGTTTTGGATATTCTGGTGGCAATTTATGCTTACTGGATTAAAGAAACAGGAGTGGATGGTTTCAGAGTAGATGCCGCTAAGCATTTTGGAATACCAGCATTAAAACGCTTTGTAGATAGTATCAGAGAATATACAGAGCAGGCGGGTCAGCAGGATTTTTTTTTATTCGCAGAAGTGGCATCTGGGGATGATCTGGCAGAAGAGTTTTTAAATGAAATTCCCGGGTTGGACGCTGTAATAGATTTTCCAGTTCATTTCATATTGCCTGAAATGATAAGAGGAAATGCATCTCAAGATACATTTCACAAACTTATGACTCATAGAAAGAAACTTTCTAAAGGGCAGTCAAAGATAACTTTCCTGGACAATCATGACCAGTTGGGGCAGCAGGTAAAAAAGCGTTTTGCTGCTGGTCTTTCAGAAGAACAGTTTGAGCTCGGAATAGGATTTTTATTCTGCTTTCCAGGCATTCCATGCTTGTATTACGGAACAGAACAAGGTCTGGAGGGACATGGAAAAACTGATGAAGCAGTCAGAGAAACCATGTTTGCGCTTGATAATCATTCTGAAGATATTTTTGAGCAGGATAATTTTTACTTTAAAAAAATTCAGGAGTTTAGTAACATACGGAAGCAATATAAAGCGTTAAGCAGAGGGAGATTTGAACTGTTGGAAGTTCTTGAATTAACAAACGAAGTAAAATACGGTAATAAAAAAAGTATATTAGCATTCTCAAGAACTTATGAGTCTGAATTTATGCTGATTATTTGTAATTTTTCTTCAAACAAAAAGATAAAGGGACTCGTAAGACCAGGGAAGGAAAGGTATGCCGGATCTTTCGAAAAAATCAATTCATCCAACAACGAAATTTTTGAAGTAAAGACAGTAGAAAAAGACGCTAGCATACCCGTTGAGTTGGAGCCATTAGAAATTTTGATCTTAAAGAGAATTAATGGAAAATAATAGTAATAGTTTTAAAGGTAAGAACCTGCAAATATTAATTTCATTTGGTGTTCTTTTTTTGATGTGGGGCTTTATCACCAATCTTAACTTTGTTTATAAAGATTATTTGGCCTACATCTTTAATTTAAATTATTCACTTTCTACACTTATTAACCTTACCTTCTTTACAACTTATCTGGTTGTATCATTGCAGGCAGGAAATCTAATCTCAAAAATCGGGTATAAAAAAGGAATCATGGTTGGTTGGGTTCTTTCCTGCCTTGGGTGTTTTACCTTTTTTCTTGCAGTTTATTTCAGAAACTTTGAATGTTTTCTTGCTGCCCTATTTATGCAGGCTGCCGGTATCACGATTTTACAAGTTGGAGCAAATCTCTATATTGTACTCTGGAAGAACATACTGTTAAAAGCAAATATAAAAACAGCCGCAAGTCGACTTGTACTGATGCAGGCTTTTAATTCACTTGGAGCATTTCTGGCTCCTTTTCTTGCTTCTCCGATTTTATGGATGATGATTGACATACCTTTAGAAACTAAAAATATGATTTCGAGTGCTGACAGGTTTTTAATTGAAGCTCCATATGTACACTATCCATATTTATTTGTAGCAATAGCAATGACAATGTATGCGGTCTACTTGTTTTTTGTAAAAATACCGCAGATTGATACATCAGGAATTGAGCCTGCGAATAAGATGCCACAGATCAGAAGGCGCCATGTGATGCACTTCCCTCAGCTTAGATTGGGAGCTTTTGCAATATTTGCATATGTTGGTGCAGAAGTGTCATTGGGGAATTATCTGACAGATTTTTCTAAAGATACTGTAATCTATTACTGGGGTGCTGCTATGGTTGGCCGTTTTGTTGGTAGTTTTTTAGTACTTCAGAGTAGTCTCAGAAAGTCTGTAGGTATTTGTGCCGGAATGTCTATTCTGTTAGTTATATTATCTGTGATAACAGGCGGAACAATCTCATTCTGGATGATCGTTGCAGTCGGGTTGTTTAATTCTATACTGTTTCCTGCTATATTTACGCTTGGCGTCAACGGGCTTGGGAAGTTCTCTGAAGATGGATCTTCTGTTCTTATTATGTCTATTGTGGGAGGAGCTATCATCCCGTTCAATGTAATTAACTTCTCATATGTGAGTTATAAAATTGCGTTCCTGATAGTGATTGTCTGCTACTTCTACATCGCGCTATATGGGCTTAAGCTGTCGAGGTTCGACAGGATAGAAGAAAAAGAAGAGCTTCAACCGCAAAAAATTTAAACATTTTTATAGCTTATTTAATTTTAAAATATATATCTTAATTATTATGATTTATAACTTTTTTATATCGACGTTGCATGGGTCAAAAGTTGAATACTCAAAGTCTTAATTTTTTAAAATTAGGTCTGATTTATAATTCATTTCCAGGAAAAATAAATTTTATGTACAACAGAAAACTTGTGAAGAAGCAGCTGGATGCTGACTTTTTCGGAGTGTTTGCAGGTGAAGATATTGAGCCTGGTGAGATTGTCTTCAGCAACTGGAATGACAGTTGTGTAAGGCTTTCAAGAAAAGAGGTCGATGCTCTTCCGGAACCTTATAAAACTATCTTTGAAAAATATTCTACAGAGATTGAAGAGTTCGTTTATGTAGGTCCCTTTGAAAATGAAGATGTAACTCCTCAGATGGATTACTTCATCAATCACAGCTGCGATCCTAACGCATGGATGATCAATGATGATGATGTAGCTGCAAGAAGGCTAATCAAAAAAGGAGAGCAGGTTACCATTGACTATGCTACTTTTATAGTGAATGAATTTGAAAGCTCAAGAATTAAAAAGTGCCTGTGTGGAAGTACTACCTGCAGAGGCAAACTAGGAAAGCAGGATTGGTGGCTTATGAAAGATATTTATCGCGGTCACTATATCAGCTGGATAGAAGAAAAAATAAGAAATAAAGAAAATAATCTGAGCAAAGTTTCTTAGTCTTTGTTGGTTATAATTTTAAACTATCCCATTCTGTAAGCTAATGTTCTTGCGGAATGGGATTTGTTTTTATGCAAATTTTTCGATTGTTCCGACAAAGCCTTCTGAACCATCATACATCGGTTATTGGTATGATAACCGTTTTCTCAATTTTTGATACATAGTTTCATCTATTTGATTTGTAAGTCTCTTCTAAAATTGTAACGCCATTAATTGTATTATTCTGATTTTTTTCGTGGTACGAATTCCTGAAACACCATTCCTTCCTTTGCTTTAAGGTTATAAAGTCTATTAACTTTGTATAGTATTGCTTGGCAGTAATATTCGATGTTAAGTGTCTTGTTAATTTAAATTATAGATGATGGTTGATTTTACGAAAGAGAAGCTATGGAAAACATTAATTTTAACTTTAGTTATTTTGGGTATTCACTTCACTTCCAGCGCTCAGGAGGTTCTGAAGGGAAGGATTGCCGATGACAAAACCGGTGAACCTATTGTAGGTGCTGTTCTGAAAATCAAAGACACTGAAGAGGGCTCAGTTACCGATGTTGACGGAAATTATGAGTTTACCACAAGCCGTCCTTTTCCATTTACTCTTGTTGTAAAATTTGCGGGTTACGAACAGAAAGAAGTGGAGATCTATGAAGCATTGGATGAAGATTTAAGTATTAAACTTAAAAGTTCTTCTCTTTTGAATGAAGTAGTTGTAGTTGGCTATGGTACACAAAAAAGATCAGACCTGACAGGTTCTGTAGCCACTGTTTCTGAAGAAATATTAAAGACGCCAGTCACATCAGTCGACAAGCTATTACAAGGTTCTGTTGCGGGGGTCCAGGTTACACAGACTACAGGTCAGCCTGGTGGAGCAGTGAGCATTCGTATCAGGGGAGGGAACTCTATAAATGGAGGAAATGAGCCACTTTATGTTATTGATGGCTTTCCCGTATACAATGACAACAATGATGCAGATGCAGGCATTACAGCAGGAGCTAACATCAATGCACTGGCAAGTTTGAATCCGAGCGATATCGAATCTATAGATGTTTTAAAAGATGCATCAGCTACTGCAATATATGGCTCAAGAGGTGCAAACGGTGTGGTTATCATTACTACCAAAAAGGGTAAGGCCGGGCAGAACAACATTTCATACGATAGTTATTATGGAGTTTCTCAGGTCATTAAGACAGTAGATGTACTTACTGATGCTAAGCAATGGGCTCAACTAAAAAATGATGCACGCATAAACTCTGGTAAAACTCCTTATTATACTCAGGGGCAAATAGACAGTATGTCTGGAGGAACTGACTGGCAAAAGGAAGCATTCAGGCAAGCAGGCTTCCAAAATCATCAGATTACCTTCAGAGGTGGTGATGAAAAAACAAGATTTTCAATTTCAGGAAATTATTACAAGCAAAATGGAGTACTTGAAAATACTGACTTCAAACGTTACTCAGGAAGGCTCAACCTGGAACATAATTTTTCTCATAGATTTAAAGTTGGAACTAACCTTACCGGAAGTCAGACAAGCGCTCAGGTAGCTAATGATGCAATTGTCAGATACCTTCTTTTGATGCCTCCAACTATTCCTGTCAAAGATGACAATGGAAACTATACCTACCAAAGCGAATTTGAAACGCCACTAGGCAATCCTATTGCTACTTTGAAAAATATAACCAATAGGACTAATACATTCCGTTTGCTTGGAAATATCTATGGAGATTATACATTAATAAAAGGATTAACAGCGAGAGTCTCAATAGGAACCGACCTTATCAATAATAAACAAAACTTCTATGTGCCTTCTTCAATCTACCAAGGAGCTAATACGAATAGTACCGGAACAGCTGCCATTGGTACCAAGTTTGTAAATACATGGCTGAATGAAAATACTTTAAACTATTCGACAGTCATAGGTAAGAAACATAATCTTAATGCTGTAGCCGGATTTACCCAACAATACTATAGAAGTGAAGCAGTAACTGCAGGATCTCAGCAGTTTGTGTCAGATGATTTAACTTATAATGATCTTTCAACAGGATCTGTTTATACTAAGCCAACTTCTAACACAGCAGAATGGGGATTACAATCATTCCTTGGAAGGGTCAACTATTCATATGCTCAAAAATACTATTTGACTATTACGGGTAGAGCAGACGGCTCTTCTCGTTTCGGAAAAAATAATAAATGGGGCTTTTTCCCATCTGCAGCTCTTGCATGGAATTTAAATAAAGAAAGCTTCCTTGCATCAAGCAACTATATAAGTAATTTAAAATTAAGATTAAGCGGTGGTATTACAGGTAACCAGGAAATTGGTCTATATCAATCACAGTCAACGTTAGCAACCAATACTTATTTCTTCAATAATCAAACAGTCATAGGTTTTGCTCCGAACAGGATCAGCAATCCGGATCTTAGCTGGGAAAGAACAAGACAGTATGATGCAGGTTTTGATCTTGCTATATTGAATAATAAGTTAAATTTTACTTTTGATGCATATTATAAGAAGACAAGTGACTTACTTTTAAATGTGCCGATCCCTTATACAACAGGCCAATCCACAGCACTTCAGAACTATGGAGTTGTTTCAAACAAGGGTATAGAGCTTGGTTTATCTACTACAAATATAAAGACCGAAAATTTTACCTGGACAACAAACCTGGTTTATTCATTGAATAGGAACAGAGTTGAAAGTTTAGGAGATGGAGTAGATTATATTATCTCAGGTCAAAGCATTGCACAGGTCGGACAGCCATTGGGTTCTTTCTATGGATATAAATCAATTGGTATTTATCAGACAGGAGAGTCAACTCCTGGTAGTATAAAATATGCTGATATAAATGGTGATGGTTCAATCACTCAAGATGGAGATCGTGTAGTAATTGGAAATGCACAGCCTAAGTTTCTGGCAGGACTTACTAATAACTTTTACTACAAAAATTTTGATGTAAGCATATTCCTTTATGCTTCATATGGAAACAAAGTATTCAATCAGAACAGACAACAACTGGAGCAGTTAACAGGACAACAGAATGCTTCTCCTGATGCTCTCGATAGATGGACACCATCTAATCCGAGCACTACAATGCCAAGAGCATTTGAAGATCCAGCTACAATAGTATCTGACAGATTTGTGGAAGATGCTTCTTTTTTAAGACTTAAAAATATAGTGTTGGGGTATACATTACCTGCCAAACTTATAAAGAAAGCCCACTTTGGAAATGTAAGATTTTATGTAGCATCTCAGAATATTCTGACATGGACTAAATATACTGGCTTTGATCCTGAAGTGAGTAAGAATGAGCAAACTACGCTTACTCAAGGTGTTGATTATGGTGTGTATCCTAACAGCAAATCATATCAGGTAGGATTAAATGTAACATTCTAGTTTGAGCTTAAAGCTTAAAGAATGAATCAAGAATATAGTTAGGAACCACAGGAAAATTAAAGTATAAATTTATGAAGGTTTTAAATTACACATATATATTATTGTTGATTGCAGCTTTTGTTTCTTGCAAGAAACTGGAAGAAAAACCAGCATCTGTATTTACCACAGATCAGTTTTATAAAACCCAGGAAGACGCTATAGCAGCCGTAAACAGCATTTATCAGGGAGGTTTGAACAATGGAGGTATTACAATGTACAACCGTTTATTTCACCTGGGTATGGAGATAATGTCTGATGATGCTATTGCTGGTCAAAGAGTGACCAATGCGGATGTACGTTCTATAGCAGTCTTAAATCACTCAACAACAAATGATAGAGTAGATGAACTTTGGAAAGAACATTATATCGCTATCAACAGAGCAAATATAGCTATTGATCGTATTCCATTAATTGATATGGATGCTACATTGAGGGCGAGACTTGTAAATGAAGCAAAATTCCTGCGTGGCTTACTTTATTTCAATCTGGTAAGGCTTTGGGGAGAAGTACCTTTGGTCCTGCATGAAGTTACTTCTTTGGATCCCTCTTCTATTCATGTAGCTAAATCTCCTGTAGAAACTATCTATACACAGGTAATAACAGACCTTTTAGACGCGGAAAAGTTACCTCCAGTAATGGGGGGGGCAGATGCAGGAAGAGCAACCGGAGGTGCAGCTAAATCTATACTTGCTAAAGTGTATTTAACAAGAAAGGAATGGGAAAAAGCAGCAGCGAAAAGTCTGGAAGTAATTAATGGACCTTATGGCTATGACTTGTTTGAAGACTATGCAGATGTCTTCAGGGCTGAAACAAAAAATGGCAAAGAACATATATTCTCAGCGCAATGTAAATCATTTGTAAACGGGCAAGGAAATCGTCTGGCATCCTCTGCAACACCTGTAGGAATCCCAGGGATTGCAGCAGCAGGAACCGATGAACCATTGCTTCCTTCGACTTATGCGCTTTATGCTGCAAATGATAAACGTCGTGATGTTACCTTTTTTACACAAATTGTAAGTCCGACAAACGGAAAGGTATATAAATTTGAGCCAAGATTCTTTAAATACTTTGATCCGTCTACAATTTCCAACCCTACGGAATCGCCAAGAAATATACCGGTAATACGTTTTGCTGAAGTGCTTTTGATTTACGCTGAGGCCGTAAATGAAGCATCAGGACCTGGTGGAGCTTATGAGGCGATTAACAGAGTGAGAAAAAGAGCTGGTTTGGATCCTCTTTCTGGTCTGGATCAAAGCAGTTTCAGAGAGGCTGTTTATCTTGAGCGAAGATTGGAGCTTATGTTTGAATTTCAACGTTGGTTTGACTTGATAAGAACTAAGAGAATGGTATCTGCTCTTCACGCCGCAGGCAAAACAAATGCATCTGAGAAACATTATCTGCATCCTATACCACAAAGAGAGATCGACTTAAACCCTAAGCTTGAGCAAAACGATCTCTGGAAATAAATTTTTAGCATACCTGTTTAATTAATCCGAATGGCATTCACTGAAAAGTTGAATGCCATTTTATAGTCTATTATGATCTTATGAAAATAAAAAATTTTATCATACTTACATTGGTATTTCTCTTGGGAGCCAATGCAGAATTTGCTTTTGCACAAAAAAGCAGTCCCAATATTTTATTCATCTACATGGACGATCTTGGCTGGACAGATGTGGCGTCAGGGAGCAAATTTTATGAAACACCTAATATAGATAAACTCGCTTCAGAAGGGATCAGATTTACGCAGGCTTATTCCTGTGGCCCCAATTGCGCCCCAAGCAGAGGTTCACTTATGACAGGCCTGTATACACCACGTCATGGAATATATACTGTTGGCACGTCAGAAAGGGGAGACTCTTCTTTAAGAAAATTAATCCCCGTAAAAAATAATACTGTATTGGCTTCTTCTTTTGTTACCATTGCTGAAGAGCTTAAAAATGCTGGTTATAGTACCGGTTTAATAGGTAAATGGCAGTTAGGTGAAAAAAAGCATGGTACAGATCCGAAATCTCAGGGATTTGATTTCGTAATTGGTGGAGCAGGAGGGACATCAAATTACTTTTATCCTTATGCTATGAAGAAAGACAAGAAACCATTTGAAGGCATTGATAGCGGAAAGGATGGAGAGTATCTTACAGATCGTCTCACAGATGAGGCGCTTAAGTTTATTGATACAAATAAAGATAAGCCTTTCTTCCTTTACCTGTCCTATTTTGCCGTTCATACACCAATACAGGCTAAGGATTCTCTCATAGCAAAATATAAAGCAAAGCAAGGAACAGAATATCATAACAATCCTACCTATGCTGCTATGCTTGAAAGCGCTGATCAGGGAGTCGGGAGATTACTTGAAAATCTTAAGAAGTTAAACCTTGATAAAAATACTCTTGTAATATTTTATTCAGATAATGGTGGATATGGTGGAGCTACTTATCAGCATCCATTAAAAGGATCAAAAGGGATGTTATATGAAGGAGGTATCAGAGTACCTTTATTTGTTCGCTGGCCCGGAAAGATCAAAGCAGGAAGCCACTCTGAAACTCCTGTTATTGGTATTGATTTTTATTCCACACTTCTGGAGGTAGCTAATATCAATAAACCACTTACTACAGCAAGACTTGATGGACAAAGTTTTGCACCAATTTTGTTTAATAAGCCTTACAAGACAAGAGATGCATTATACTGGCATTTCCCGGCATATCTGGAAGGGTTTTCAGCGGATAAAAGAAATAAAGATCCCTTCAGAACAAGACCGGTAAGTGCTGTCAGATCGGGAGATTATAAGCTTCTTGAGTTTTATGAAGATAAAAGAATTGAACTTTATAATATTAAAGAAGACATAGGAGAAACTATTAATCTTGCACAGAAAAATCCTCAGAAAACGCAGGAGTTATATGAAAAGCTAGACACATGGAGAAAACAAGTGAACGCTCCGATTCCGGCATCAGCTAATCCATGGTATGTTCATCAAGAATAAATTAGAAATTATGAAAATCAGATATATAAGTCTTTTGCTGTTTGCTGTATTATTTTCATTCAATAGCACATCAGCTCAGGTAAAGAAGAACAATACTCCTAATATTATACTCATCCTTGCAGATGATATGGGGAAGGAATGTCTTGGTACTTACGGTGGTACTTATAAAACTCCCAATCTCGACAAGCTTGCCTCTGAAGGTTTGAAATTCAATTATGGATTTTCTCAGCCACTTTGCACACCTTCAAGAGTGCAGATCATGACAGGAAAGTATAACTATAAAAATTATGTTGAATTCGGATATCTTGATCCTAATCAAAAGACATTTGCACATCTTGCTAAAGATGCAGGCTACAAGACCTGTATTGCTGGCAAATGGCAATTAGGAGCAAACAATAAGCTGCCAGCTCATTTTGGTTTTGATCAGTATTGTTTATGGCAGCTTGTGTATTCCAGAGAGCAGGGAGAGCGTTATGCAAAGCCTCTGATAGAGCAGGATGGAAAGACATTAAGTTCTACAGACAATGATTATGGTCCTGATATCTTCACAAACTATGTACTTGATTTCATTGAAAAGAACAAGGATAATAAATTTCTCGCATATTATCCGATGGCTTTAGTGCACGATCCTTTTTTACCTACTCCAGATAGTAAAAGTTGGAAGACAGGGGTTGAAGAGAGACATAAAAGAGATACAGCCAACTTCAGAGACATGGTTGCCTATATGGATAAGAATGTCGGTCAGATCATTAAGAAGCTTAAAGATCTTGGTATTTATGAAAATACTGTCATCATTTTTACAGGAGACAATGGTACTGGCAAATCTGTGGTAACACAGCTGAAGGATGGTTCTTATATTAAAGGAGGAAAAGGTCTTACGATAGACAGAGGGCATCATGTTCCGCTAATTGTTAACTATGGCTCTAATAGGTACAAGGTTCACCAGACAGATGACCTTGTTGATTTTACAGATATTCTGGCAACCATTAGTGATGCTGTTCAGGTTAAAGTGCCGGTTGAATGGAATACGGATGGAAACAGCATTTTCTCTCAAATAAAAGGAGAGAAGGGAAATTCTCGTCAATGGATATTTTCTCATTATACTCCAATACATTCAAAAGATGCCGACAAACACTCAGCAAGATTCTTTCGCAATCATAGATATAAGCTATACCATGATGGTAGGTTTTATGATCTTGTAAAAGATATTGAGGAAACACAATCTATCGCTGAGGGTCAGGGAAGTCCTGAGGCTGAAGCTGCGAGAAAATTATTTAAGGCAGAGTTTGCAAAACTTCCTGCCTGGAATTTTGGTGATCCTGGACAACCTAAATATGTATTGCCTGGTCTAGAATCGCAGAGAACTTCTGAGGTTAAAGGTGAATGAAGACTCATTTCCCTTTTTAGAAAAAATTAAATTGACTCCATATCAAAATGAAAAATCTATTTTTTCCCTTAGAAATAATAGATTTTTCATTTTTAGTGGTAAGGTTTTCAAATAGGTAAACTTACCAATTGTCAATGCTATTAAGTTATTTATATTTGTATACCTATCCGATAGACTTTATATAATAAAGAATTAATTATTAAAAAACAGCCGAATGAAAAAACGCTATACCACTTTTAATTTAAAGTATCTATTATTAGCCTTCTCCTTAATCCTGATAGCACAGGGTGTAGCGGTAGCGCAAACAGTAATTAAAGGACGAGTTGTGGATGATAAAACTGCAGAGCCTGCAGTGGGAGCCGTAATTCAGATTAAGGGAACTAAAGAAGGTACTATTACAGACATAGATGGAAATTATGAATTAAAGACTGAGCATTCTTATCCATTTACGTTGGTGCTTCAATATTCTGGTTATGAACCCAAAGAAGTTGAAATTTATGAGGCACCTGAAGAAGATTTAAATATCCAATTAAAGAGTCGTCAATTACTTAACGAAGTAGTGGTGGTAGGTTACGGAACACAAAAGAGAAGTGATTTGACAGGGTCTGTTGCTACTGTTCCTGTTGAAAGCCTCAAACAACCTGTTAGTTCTGTAGAGCGTCTGTTGCAAGGATCAGTTGCAGGTGTTCAGGTAACTCAGTCTACCGGACAGCCAGGAGGTGGAACTTCAGTCCAGATACGAGGGAACAACTCAATTACTGCAGGTACAGAACCTCTCTATGTTATCGATGGTTTCCCAATCTATAATGACAATGCCAGTAACGATGCAGGTGTAACCAATGGATCCAAGATAAATCCTTTATCAACTATTAATACTTCAGATATTGAATCCATTGATGTGCTTAAAGATGCTTCTGCTACTGCCATATATGGTTCAAGAGGAGCAAATGGTGTTGTAATTGTAACAACAAAAAAAGGAAGCTATAATAATTCTTCTATCAACTATGACGGATATGTAGGAGTACAAAGTGTAGTAAGAACAATTCCTTTGATGAATGCTAAAGAATGGGGTGCATTGAGAAATGATGCTTTGGTGAATTCAGGTAAGTCTCCTCAGTATTCTGCAGCCCAACTAGACAGTTTGGGTGAAGGTACAGACTGGCAAGACGCAGCCTTCAGAAAGGCTATCATTCATAATCACAATCTTTCTGTGCTTACTGGTAATGATAAAACAAGAGTTGCAATTTCAGGTAACTATTTTAAACAGGATGGTGTCTTAATAAACACAGACTTTGAAAGATACTCCGGAAGGTTAAACCTTGATCATGAATATAGCAACAGATTAAGAATCGGTTCATATATCACAGCAAGCCAGATTTCATCCAATGTTGCGCCTCAGGCTGTTGTTCCTGCTTTATTATTGATGTCTCCAGCTGTTCCTATCTATAATTCAGATGGTTCATTCGTATTAAGAAATCTTTTTGAAGGTGTATACGGAAACCCGATTAACACACTTAAGAACCAGATAAATGAAACTAAAACGGGACGTTTCCTTGGTAACGTTTCAGCGGAATATAAGATCTTTGAAGGTCTTTCTTTTAAAGTACTTGCAGGTGCCGATGTACTTGATAACAAACAAAACAGATATTTACCAGCAAGTGTATATGAAGGCTCTGGTTTTGGTGGATTAGCTCAGGTTGGATCTATATTCTCCACAAACTGGTTGAATGAAAATACTTTAAACTATACAAGGAAGTTTAGAAATGCACATAACCTTAATGTTCTTGCTGGTTTTACTCAGCAGCAATCAGAAACTAAGGGATCTGTTTCCGGATCAAGTGGATATGCAACTGATGCATTTGAATATAACAATCAGCAGGCAGGTAATGTAACATCCATCAATGCAAGTGGATTTGCACCATCACCTTCTTCATTTGCAAGCGCATGGGCTTTGAGATCGTTTCTGGGAAGGGTTAATTATGGTTTTAAAGATAGATATTTATTGACAGTATCTCTGAGAGCGGATGGTTCTTCTAAGTTTGCTCCAGGACATAAATGGGGATATTTCCCATCTGCTGCTATTGCATGGAATGCAAGCAATGAGGAGTTCCTTTCACAGGTTAAAAATCTTGGACATTTGAAATTCAGATTGAGCGCTGGACTTATTGGTAACCAACAGATCCCAGCATATCAATCATTTTCGCAGTTATCATACTTCAGATATAACTTTGGAAATAACACAGTTTCTGGTTTTGCACCAAACTCAATTGCTAACCCAAATCTGACTTGGGAAAAAACTGCCCAGTATGATTTGGGAGCTGACCTTGGCATATTAAAAAACAGAGTTGTAATAGCTGCTGATATCTATTATAAAAAGACAACAGATCTATTGTTGAACGTACCTCTTCCATCCACATCAGGACTTTGGAATATTGTAGTAGTAAATGGATCACTTTCTACACCTAATCCTCAAGTGTATCAAAACTATGGTGCTGTAGAAAATAAAGGTTTTGAACTTGCTGTTTCTACAAAAAATCTGGTAGGTAAATTCCAGTGGAGCACAAGTCTAGTCTATGCTGTAAACAGAAACAAAGTATTAAGTTTAGGTAATGGAATTGATCAGATCATTCCTAATAGTGCGTTACCTTCTATTGCAGCAGTTGGAAAGCCAATCGGGTCTTTTATTGTTTATCAGACTGACGGTGTAATACCTGTAGGTACATCTCCAGATAAAGCATTGACACCTGCTGCTAACAAGAATCCTGGTGGTCAGCAATATAAAGATATCAATGGTGATGGAAAAATTACTCAGTCTGGTGACAGAGTGATTATTTCTAACCAACCTAAGTTTATTGCTGGTTTGACCAACAACTTCAGTTATCGCAATTTTGACTTAAGTATATTTTTACAAACATCTTACGGAAACAAGCTATATAATCAAAACAGAGCAACTCTTGAACTTGGTACAGGCTATACTGGTGCTTCTACAACTCTTTTGAACAGATGGACTCCAACAAATACCAATACAGACGTTCATAGTGCATATCAGGACCCTGCTGCTACAATATCTGACAGATTTATAGAAGATGCTTCTTATATAAGACTTAAGAATCTGACATTCGGATATACATTCCCTGAGAGTCTTGTAAATAAGGCGAAGATTAAGAACATCAGAGTGTATGTGTCATTACAGAACTATCTGACATTGACAAAATATACAGGTTATGATCCTGAGGTTAGCAGTAACGGTCAGTCTGCTATTGATCAGGGGGTAGACAATGGTGCTTATCCGAATAGTAAGACATTCCTCGGAGGCCTTTCATTCTCCTTTTAATAATCAGAATACCAATTAAAATCACCAACGAAATGAAGAAGTCGATATATATATTATTAGGATTTGCAATAACTGTTTTTTCCTGTGCTAAACTGGAAGAGGAACCAGAGTCCTTTATGGCTGCCAATGATTATTATAAAACTCAGGCAGATGCCATCACCGCAGTAAACTCTATTTATTTCCTTTTGAACGCAGGAGGTAACGCTGTTCAGACTCCATACAATACTTTGTTTAATACAGGTATGAACTTTATGGGTGATGATGAAAATCCGGGACCCGGAGCAACTAATCCGGATGTAAGATCTCAATCTGTTCTTGGTCATGCATCTACAGGACTACGTGTTTTGCAGATCTGGCAACAACATTATTCTGGTATCAAAAAAGCAAATATTGCTATTGAAAAGATTCCAGGAATTGATTTTGGATCAAATACTAAGCTCAGAGAAAGACTTATAGGAGAAGCTAAGTTCCTCAGAGCTCTGTATTATTTCAACCTTGTAAGACTTTATGGCGGAGTACCTTTGATATTGAAGGATCTTGCTACTCTTGAAGAAGCACATTCACAACCTAAAAGAAATACGGTTGAAGAAGTCTATGCACAGATTGAAAAAGATCTTATAGAAGCTGCAACTGTCCTTGATCCAACAGCTGGAGGAGCTGATGCCGGGCGGGCGACAGCGGGGGCTGCAAAAGCTCTGTTGGCAAAAGTTTATCTGACTGAAAGGAAGTGGGAAAGTGCTATCGCTAAAGCTAACGAAGTTATCAATGGCCCTTATGGCTATAACCTTGTTCAGAACTATGCAGAAGTTTTCCTTCCGGTTTATAAAAATGGTCCGGAGCATATTTTCTCAGCTCAGTTTAAATCTGTTTCTCAGGGGCAGGGAAATAACCAGGCTCCAAGATCAGTGCTAACAGGTATTCCGGGAATTGTAGGTTCTTATGCAGATCAGGTAGTGTTTTATTCTGTTCCTGATGCAACTAAACCAGGAGGAGTAGATAAGTTTTTCAGTGTATATAAACTATACTCTAAAAAGGATAAGAGACGTGATGTGACCTTTGTAACAAGGTTCAAAAGTCCTACCAACGGAAAGTTTTATGGCAAGTTAAATGATCCTGCTATCCCTGGTGACTCTGTTCCATTCTTTAACAAATATTGGGATCCTGCAAGTATTTCAAATCTTTCGGAGTCCGGTGCCAATGTACCTATCATAAGATTCTCAGAAGTTCTGCTGATTCTTGCTGAAGCTGAAAATGAATTGAATGGACCATCTGGTATTGCATATACCAATATCAATAAGGTTAGGAAAAGAGCTGGATTGGATAACCTGACTGAAGGCTTAGGACAGCATCAATTTAGAGACTCACTTTATCTTGAAAGAAGACTTGAATTTGTTTTTGAATATCAGAGATGGTTTGATCTTATTAGAGAAAGAGATGCAGCGGGTAATGGAATTCTTGAATCCAGCATGAGAAAAGTTGGGAAGAACAATGTTGCTCCGAAACATTATTTGTTCCCAATTCCTCAGCAGGAGATTGATCTTAATCCAAATCTTGAACAAAATCCTGGATGGTTGTAGTAGACCCACAATTCATAATACATAGCCTTAAACTATAAAGATGAAAAAGAAATTCTTGGAGCATAATACTAAATCTGTAATCAAGCCTGTATTGTCAGGCTTGATTATTAATTTACTGATACCTGTTATTTCCTTTGCTCAACATGATCCTGTAAAGCCATTTACAGGTAAAATCGGAAATACACTCGAAGGTACGAAGCAGGTTTGGCCTGAAAGAGTGAAGGCTCCTAAGGGTGCTCCTAATGTAGTATGGATACTCCTCGATGATGTAGGCTTTGGTGCTACATCAGCTTTTGGTGGACTTATTGAAACTCCTACCTTTGAATATCTTGCCAGTAATGGTTTAAGATATACAAACTTTCACACTACTGGCTTATGTAGTCCAACAAGAGCTTCTTTACTGACCGGCAGAAACTCTCATTCTGTAGGAATGGGACATCATGCTGAACTAGGAATCGGAACACCAGGATACAATGGTGATATTCCTTTTGAAGCAGGAACTGTTGCAGAGATCTTTAAAGAAAATGGTTACAATACATTTGCGCTTGGAAAATGGCACGGACAGGTTTCTAAAGATCAAACTGTTTCAGGCCCATTTAACAGATGGCCTACGGGCAGAGGATTTGAGCATTTCTATGGTTTTCTTGGTGGTGCAACAGACCAATGGCATCCAACTCTTGTAGAAGAGAATAATTTTATAGATATAGAGCCTAATACCAAACATCTGAATCAGCTTTTGGCAGATAAGGCGATAGCATATATTGCAAATCAAAAATCGGCCAATCCTGATAAACCATTCTTTCTTTACTTAGCTCCGGGAGCAACTCATTCACCTCACCAGGTAGCCAAAGAATGGAGTGATAAATACAAAGGCAAGTTTGATAAAGGCTGGGATGCATATCGTGAAGCTGTATATAAAAGACAAAAAGATTTAGGCTATATTTCTAAAAATGCAACCTTACCTCCAAGACAAAATGGAATCAAAGCCTGGAATTCTTTAACTCCTGAAGAACAAAAGGTATTCGCTCGTTTTATTGAGGTTTATGCAGGATTTTTATCTTATACTGATTATGAAATCGGACGAGTAGTAAATTACCTGAAGCAGATAGACCAGCTTGATAACACTGCTATATTTCTTGTAATTGGTGACAATGGAGGAAGCAAAGAAGGTACATATACTGGAACACTTGGGACTGCTGATAAATCAAAAGGAGATGATATATCTTTTCTTTCAGCCAGCATGGATAAAATAGGAACAGAGCTTACTTCGCCTAATTATCCATTAGGTTGGTCACAGGCAATGAATACTCCATTCAGATATTGGAAAAGCGATGCCAATTCCGAAGGAGGGACACACAATCCTTTGATAGTACATTATCCTAAAGGTATCAAGGGAAAAGGTGTTATCAGGCCTCAGTATGGGCATGTAACTGATATTCTTCCTACCACTATTGAACTGGCAGGAATTAAAGTACCTGAAGTGATCAATGGTTATAAACAATTACCATTTCATGGGACCGCCTTTAATCATACTTTTGAAAATGATCAGGCTGATACCAAACATACTGTACAGTATTTTGAATTACATGGTGGAAGATCCATTTATAAAGATGGATGGAAAGCTTCTGTATATCATCCAAGAAATACATTTGGCGAAAGCGGCAATACAGACCCTAACTTTAGTCCTCGTCCTTTTTCTGAAGATAAATGGGAACTCTATAACCTTATAGATGACCCTACTGAAATAAAAGATCTTGCAGCTAAATATCCTGATAAGCTTAATGAATTGAAAGCATTGTTTGATGCGGAAGCAAGAAAAAATAATGTATACCCATTACGAGACTATAGAGCTGGTGTACCAGAGCCAGAAGTGAGAAAGAAATCTGTGATTTTTCAGGGAACAACTGACAAAACAAAAGTGAATATAGGTAAGGAAGCATTGCAGATTACAGTGAGTGTGGAAATACCAAATGAAGTACCACAAGGTGTTGTGTTTGCTAGCGGCGGTTTTACTGGAGGAAATGCACTTTACTTCCT
Organism: Sporocytophaga myxococcoides DSM 11118; assembly: GCF_000426725.1. Taxonomy (NCBI): domain Bacteria; kingdom Pseudomonadati; phylum Bacteroidota; class Cytophagia; order Cytophagales; family Cytophagaceae; genus Sporocytophaga; species Sporocytophaga myxococcoides. The sequence continues at coordinate 392,970 of NZ_AUFX01000005.1, forward strand.
GAATGGAAAACTTCATTATACTTTAAATGACGGAGTAAAAGAAATCACTTTAATATCTGAAAAACAGCTGCCTCCTGGAAAAGCTACTATCAGAATTGAATATCCTGATCTTACCTCAGTTTCAGTTTATATAAATAATGAAAAGGTGGGAAGTCAGAATTTCAAATCAAGGAATAGTTATCTCAGCTCTGCTTCAGGTGAAGGAATCAGCGTGGGAAAGGATCTCAATGTCCCTGTAACGAAAAATTATAAAGCACCTGCACCATTTAATGGCTTGGTTTCAAAGATTGTCATTGATCAGGCTGTCGAAGAAGTTTCTGCAAATGAAGAAAAGGACAAATAATCAAAATAGAAATTTATTGATGAATTATAGAATTTTGTTGCTTTTGATTCTTACCTTCTGGGCTGCTGACATATATGGTCAATCAGCCATTAAGGGAAGAATCATTGATTCATTAAACAGCAAACCCGTAGAGTTTTGTAATGCTACTATTTATAATAGCGCTGGTAATGCATTGTTGGATGGTCGGCTAACAGATAGCACCGGCTTATTTGAATTTAAAAATCTTAAGGCAGGACTTTATTATATTAAAATTGAGTCGATCGGATTTAAATCTAAAACTATTCAAAATGTCTCAGTTGATAAGTCTACAGCAACTAATCTTGGAGATATTTTAATTGAAGAAGATGAAGCTTCTCTAAAAGAAATTATAGTTAACGGTCAACAGCAAAATCCTTTCAAACAGGTTTACAAAGCAAATCAGTTTGAAGCTGCAAAAGGAGGAACTGCTATTGATGTTTTAAAGAACATGCCTTCCATAAGTGTTAATGCAGAAGGCGATATAAGGCTAAGAGGTTCCTTAGGTTTTTTGATTCTTGTTAATGAAAAACCTGTTCAAAGCGATTTGAAAACAGTGTTAAGCCAAATTCCTGCTAATGCAATTGAGAACATAGAAATAATAACATCTCCTTCTGCTAAATATGATGCAGATGGTAAAGCTGGCATTATCAACATCACTACCAAAAAAGGCATGGATGATGGAATATCTTTCACTACCAATATTCAATACGGATTACCAAGTGTAAATGATTTTTCCAATAAAGAGAAACCTACCAGATATGGAATCGATGGAACTTTAAACTACAAAAAAGGAAAATGGGATTTGTCTGTGGGGGGAAGTTATCAGGAGAATGATATTGCAGGAAGGAGAGAAGGTGATGTAAATACCACCATTGATAATAGATACACATACTTTCCATCTGTGGGAGAAAGAAGTTTCCAAAGATCTAATTATTCAGCAAGAGCATTGGTTGCTTATTCCCTTAATGAAAATAATTCATTTAATGTGGGCTTTTATACAGGCCAAAAGGTACAATACAGAAGAGCAGATATTACCTATCATAACACTAAATGGGATGTTAATACGGAACAGCCCTTAAGCAGTATTGATTATTTTAATTCAAACCTTGTAAAGAAACAAGGGAATTTCTCTCTGGCAAATATTGATTACTCTCATAAGTTTAAGAATAAGTCAGTATTGACTTTTTCAGGACTTTATGAGTACGCTGTTCTTGACGGCTATACAAAGAATCTTAATACCGGAATCAATAATCATGCTGATACATTGGATTATGTTCTTAATACAGGAAACAGTCCAATCAGTGGTTTAAGAGGAAAAGTTGATTATAGCATCAATATCGGAAAAGGTAAACTGGAGTCAGGCTATCAGGCAAGATTTCAAAGACAAACAGGAGCTTACCTTTATAAAAATGCAATACTTGGAACTGGTCAGTATAGTGTAGTACCTGAATTCAGTGCTGATATAAAAGTGCTCAATTACATCCATAGCTTATATACTCAATATTCGGGTAAGACTGATAAGTTAAGTTATGTTGCCGGACTTCGTTATGAGTATTCTTTTCGTGAATTTAATGCCGATAAAATCACAGAACCTTATAAGCTAGACTTGTCAAGCTTATTTCCTTCCCTTAATCTAGTTTATGCTCTTAATACCAGTTTAAGAGCAAAGGGAGGTTTTAGTCGAAGAGTACAACGATCCACCAGTAATGAGTTGAACCCATATCCTGAGCGAGAGCACTCTGAAACTCTTGAACAAGGAGATCCTAGAATCCTTCCTGAGTTTGTAAATCTATCTGAGATTGGCCTTGTAAAGGATTTGAAGAATGCAGGCTCAGTATTTATTACTGTTTATAATCAGGATATAAAGAATGTTGTAAACAGGGTAAATAGCGCATACAATGATACTATTCTGAACAGGATTTATACCAACGCCGGAAGAGCCTATTTATGGGGCATAGAAAGTGGGATAAATATTAAGCCAGTAAAGTGGTGGTCAGCATATCTGAGTGGGAATATCTACAATTACAGGATAAAAGGAAAGCTATTTAGTAATACTGTGGAGGTGAGAAATTCAGCGATTGCTTACTCTATCAATACTAATCACAATTTTCAGTTTAGTAAAACCGTGTCTTTGCAGTTTAATTTAAACTATTTATCAGAAAGACCTACGGCGCAGGGCGAAGATTCAAGATTCATAAGTCCGAATCTGTCATTAAAAAAAACTTTTCTGGAAGGCAGGCTTTCAGCTTCATTACAATGGCAAAATATTGGCCTTGGTGCTATCAAGTCTAATGAACAGAGGATAACTACAAGAGGAGTTAATTTCTATACAACAACTAATTACATACAGGAAAAAGATGTATTTCTGATCAACATCAGTTATAGTCTTTCTCAAGCATCTAAGAAGGTGAAGTTACCTTCAAGTGAATTTGGAGAAAAAGAATTTTAACACATAAAATATAAGCTATGAAAAACAAGATCAGATTAGTACTCACATTTGCGATTGCCATTTTATCCTTAGGTTATTTAAATGCTCAGGACAACAAGAAAGATCAAAGTCTTACGCTGGCTGAATTTGAGAGTAAGCTTTATAAAGAGGGCGCAAAAGCTCAGATTATTGATGCTCGTTCACTTGAAGAGTACCAGCAAAATCACTTAGTTGGAGCAATCAGTCTGAATGCATCTGATGATGCTGAGTTTCAGAAGCAGGTAGTTCGATTAAAAAAAGATAAGCCTGTTTTTGTTTATTCAATTGGAAATGGAAGAAGTAATGCACTTAAAAAGAAACTTCAAGCAAATGGATTTTCAGAAGTGTATGAATTGCCGGGAGGCTTTAGCAACTGGGTAGGTTCCGGGAAGAAAGTGGTTAGTAGCACATCTAATGGACTTACTCTAGATGAATATAAAAAACTGATTAAATCGGATAATCTTGTACTTGTTGATATAGGATCAAAATATTGCGGAGCATGTAAAAGGCTTGCACCTATTGTAGATTCTGTTGCCGGAAATCATCCTAAAGATCTTAAAGTAGTTAAAATAGAGTTTTTTGAAAATAAACAACTTGGTGTGGATCTCAATATAAATTCTTTACCGACTTTGATTTTATATAAAGATGATAAAATAGTTTGGCAAAAAAATGGAGTATCTTCTAAAGATCAGATAGAGAAAGAGATCCTTTCGGCTCAAACTAAATCAGCTTCTCTGAAATAAGAAGGATCTGATAATTGTTTTAATAATTTAACTATAGTATTAAATGAGTAACCACCTTAAAACGAAAGGAGCTGCATTATTTGCAACTCTTTTTTTATCTCTGCCTTCTTTTGCTCAATACAGCCCGGAACAGAAGTTTGAAGGAGAGATAGGGAAGACTATATCAGAGTCAGTACCATACAAAATTCAATTTAATAAAAAAGCTTCACCAGATGCGCCTAATATAGTATGGATCTTAATTGACGATGCAGGATTCGGAGCTACAACGCCTTTCGGAGGTTTGGTTGAAACTCCCAATATTGAAAGGATTGCCAATAACGGTCTGAGATTTACTAATTTTCACACTACTGCAATTTGTTCTCCAACAAGAGCTGCATTGCTTACCGGTAGAAATCATCACTCAGTGCATGTTGGTTTGTTAACACCTGCAGCAGTTGACTTTCCAGGCTATGATACGCGTATCCCATTTGAGAAAGCTACAGTAGCTGAAATACTTAGAGAGAATGGATACAATACTTTTGCTTTAGGTAAATGGCATTTGACACCTGTTGTTGAAAATTCTCAGGCTGGTCCATTTAACAGGTGGCCTACTGGTAGAGGTTTTGATCACTTTTATGGATTTCACCCTGGAGCTACTGATCAGTGGCATCCTGAGCTTTGGGAAGATCAGACAAAGCTTAGTATAGAGCCCAATACCAAGCATTTAAATGAGTTGTTGGCAGATAAAGCAATTAAATACATTGCTAATCAGAAGTCATCAAATCCTGAAAAACCTTTCTTCCTTTATTTAGCAACTGGTGCTACGCATTCTCCGCATCAGGTTGCTAAAGAGTGGATAGATAAATATAAAGGCAAGTTTGATCTTGGATGGGACGAGTATAGAAAGGTAGTAATTGAAAGACAAAAGAAACTAGGCATCATTCCTGCCAACACTGTTCTACCTGACCGTAATCCTAATGTAAAGGCCTGGAAAGAATTGTCTGAAAAAGAGAAGAAAGCTTTTGCTCATTTCATGGAAGTGTATGCGGCATTTTATTCTTATACTGATTATGAAATAGGTAGAATAGTCAACTACCTGGAACAAATAGATCAGTTAGATAATACTTTGATAGCAATAGTACTGGGAGATAACGGAGCCAGCAAAGGTGGAACTCAGACAGGAACTGTCAATTCTCAAATCAATAGATTGAAAGGTGAAGAACATATTGATGCTATATTAAATGCCCGTGATATTATTGGTACTGATGAATCAAGTACTGACTATCCTATCGGCTGGGCAATGGCTGCGAACACTCCTTTCAGATATTGGAAGGCAGATGCTAATACTGAAGGAGGTACACGTAATCCCCTTATCATTTCTTATCCGAAAGTTATTAAAGATAAAGGTGGTATCAGGCATCAGTACGGGCATGTTATTGATGTATTGCCTACGACCTTAGAGTTAGCGAAAGCAGAAGTTCCAGAGGTGATAAACGGTTACAGGCAGAAAGCTGTAGAAGGTGTGAGTCTTGCATATTCTGTTGAAAATGCTAAAGCTGCTTCTCGTCATACTGTTCAATATTATGAAATTGCCGGATCCAGATCTATATACAAAGATGGCTGGAAAGCCGGTGCTCATCATGAGATAGGACAGACAATTGATATAGGTGAAGGTGCTGATGCTTCAGGACGTAAAGTTGATTTTAGTAAAGATGTTTGGGAATTGTATAATCTGAACGAAGATTTTAATGAGAGAATCAATCTAGCCTCGAAATATCCTGAAAAGTTAAAGGAATTACAGGCTCTGTTTGATGAAGAAGCGAAGAAATACAATGTATTCCCTTTAAAAGATTTTACAGTACATAACATGCCTGCAGGCAGAAGTATATATGGGAAATCATCTGTAGTTACCTTGTATCCTGGAGTTGACCATCTTGTAGGGGTTAGCAATCCTTTATATGAAGGTAAATCATTCAGTGTTAAAGCTGAGGTTGAATTGGTAACAGGTAAAGAAGAAGGAGTTTTATTTTCTCTTGGAGGTGAAAAAGCTGGTATAAGCCTTTTCATAAAAGAAGGTAAGGTGCAGTTTGCACATAAATCTCTCAGCCAGACAATCCACCTTGTTTCGGATAAACCTCTTCCAAAAGGAAAATCAGTTTTCAGATTTGATTACAATCTTAATGGAGTAGATGCTAACGGAAACGCTGGAACAGAAGCTCTTTATATCAATAATGAAAAAATTTCTGAAAGAAGTTTTACTAAAAAAGAAGCAGCAGTTTTTGCCGGAAGTAAAGTTGATGGTACTGATGTCGGAAGAGATTTGATTGCTGCAGTATCAGACAGATATCAAGTGCCATTTGAGTTTAATGGAAAGTTGAAAAAGGTTGTCATTGAATTTGTGCAGAAGGATAAGATAACGATTAGTGAAGATAAATAATAATAAGCTTTAAGTTGAAAGCTTAAAGTTCAAAGTACACCGTTCCCGTGGGAGTTGTGTGTCAGCATAGGGTTTCTGTCCTATCTTGAGTGATGCGAAAGAAAAATATTTTGAATTAACTAAACTCTCTAATCTTAAATATGAAATTTAAAAGAGTATTACCACCACATTCAATGATCAAAAGGATTCTTCTTGTGGTTATAAGCACATTTATTCTCGGAACTGTCTCAGCAACTGCTCCTCCAGATAAAACCAAAGCAAATAAAAAATATAATGTTCTATTCATAGCGGTTGATGATCTTAATAATGATTTAGGTTGTTATGGAAACACTTTTGTAAAGTCTCCTAATATCGACAGGCTTGCAGCAAGGGGTGTTAGATTCGATAAAGCTTATACCCAATTTCCTCTATGCAGTCCAAGCAGGTCGTCTTTGCTTACTGGAACAAGGCCTGATGTAACAGGTATCTATGAATTACAAACACATTTCCGTAAAAATCTTCCAGATGTTGTCACTCTGCCTCAATTATTTAAAAATAATAATTATTTCAGTGCACGTGTAGGAAAGATATATCATTATGGAGTGCCGAATCAGATAGGAACAAATGGACTTGATGATTCTATCTCATGGACCATAAGGGTTAATCCGATTGGCAGAGATAAAGCTGAAGAAGCATTGATAAAAAATCTTACACCAGACAGACACTTAGGAAGTGCTTTGTGCTGGAGGGCGACTGAAGGAACAGATGAAGAACAAACAGATGGTTTAATTGCAACTGAGGCTATTAAAATCATGGAAGAAAAAAAGAATGAACCTTTCTTTCTTGCTGTAGGATTTTTCAGACCGCACACTCCATATGTTGCACCTCAAAAGTACTTTGATTTGTATGATGAGAACAAAGTGCCTTTAGCTAAAGAAAAAGAAAATGATCTTGCGGATGTTCCGGAAGCTGCTTTATTTACCAAGCCTTCTCATTGGGGACTTGATGAGCAAAAGAGAAGAGAAGCCCAAAAGGCGTATTACGCAACTGTATCATTTATGGATGCTCAGGTTGGAAGACTTCTTGATGCATTGGATCGGTTGAAATTATCTGAAAATACCATTATCGTTTTATGGAGTGATCATGGTTATAATCTTGGTCAGCATGGCCAGTGGATGAAGCAAAGTCTTTTCGAAAACTCAGCAAGAGTTCCATTAATCATATCTGTTCCAGGGCAAGGAGGGAAAGCTTCAGCAAGAACAGTAGAGCTTCTGGATATCTATCCTACACTTGCAGAATTATGCGGACTTCCTGCTCCGAAATACCTACAGGGAAAGAGTCTTACAGCATTGTTAAAGAACCCTGCCGCAGCTTGGGATAAACCAGCTTTCACTCAGGTTAAAAGAAAAGACTTTATGGGAAGAAGTATCTGTACAGAAAAATGGAGGTATACAGAGTGGGATGAAGGTAAAGCCGGTATTGAGCTATATGATCATCAGAAAGATAAAGATGAATTTACAAATCTTGCGAATGACCCTAAATATTCTGAAACGGTAAAGGAGCTTTCAGCCAGATTAAAGAAAAATTATGCAGCCAATACATCTGAAGTAATCATAAAAGAATAATTCAATAAAGATGAAAAATACGAAGACCACCATTGTTGCGGGCATTGGTCTGCTTGCATTAATTTTTGCATTCAAAAATATTCCTGATCAAAAGGAATCAAAAGTAGCTTCAAAACAGAAACCTCAAAAAGCGACAGGTCAAAGTGCTTGTGAGGCAAAGAATGGAAGAGCTGCCTTGCTTGCTCATAAGGTTACATCATCAAAGTATGATTTAGGAAGTCTTTTGTCTAAAGGTGGACTAGTACCTGTTAATAGGGAAGTAGTTTCATCTGAAGATAAAAGTCACAGTGCTGTAAAGATCAAAGAGAAGGAAGGTGAAGGGGTAGTTTGGATAAAAGGAGTTAAATTTTCAAAAGGCACTATAGATGTGGATCTTAAAGGTAAAGACGTTTTACAGAAGAGCTTTATCGGAATTGCATTTCATGGAGCGGATGACAAAACTTTTGATGGTATTTATTTCAGACCTTTTAATTTTAAAACTCCTGATTCTGTTCGGCATATTCATGCAGTTCAATATATAAGTCACCCAGATTTCCCATGGAAAAAACTAAGAGATGAAAAGAATGGACAATATGAAAAAGCCGTCACACCTGAGCCGGATCCTAATAACTGGTTTCATGCCAGAATCGAAGTGGGAGATAAAGAGGTAAAGGTATATGTAAATAATGCGACTAAATCTTCTTTGGTGGTAAATAAATTGAATGACAGAAAAACAGGAACGATAGGTTTATGGACTGGTGAAGGTTCCGGAGGAGAATTTGCTAATCTGACCATTACTTCAAATGATTAATTATTAAGAGTAAAAAATGATTAAAAAAGTCATATTATTTAATGTATTTATTTTCCGGGTATTGCTGGCATCAGCAGTACCCGGAATGCTTATATCCGGAGCAGATTCAACTCTTGGAGAGAGTTCAGAAAAGAAAGCAAAATTAAATGTTTTATTGATAACAGCTGATGACCTTGACAGGAATTCTCTGGGCTGTTATGGATCTTCAGTAAAAGACATTTCTCCTAATATAGATAAGTTTGCAGAGAGAGCGCTTCGATTTAATCATGCCTTTGTAAATGCTGCTATATGTGTACCAAGTCGCGGTGTCCTTGCTACCGGGCTATATGGCCATAATAGCGGTGTTAATGGTTTTGTGAAGATGAAGGATGGCTCATCAATTCCTTTATTGATGGAGCTTTTAAGAAATGATGGTTACTACTTAGGAATACTAGGTAAAGTAGGTCATTCGACTCCCAAGAGAGATTTTAAATGGGACTATGAAAAGGATCAGCATGAATTGGGCGATGGGCGCAGTCCTCAATTGTATTATGAGAGGATCAAGGAATTTTTAACATTAAGTAAGAATAGTGAAAAGCCATTTTACCTGATGGTAAACTCTCATGATCCTCACAGACCTTATCATGTTCCGACTGAGGAATTAAAGAATGGAGCAGAGAAACCATCTAGAATTTATTCACCTGATGAAATTCAGGTTCCAGGCTTTGTTACGGATCTCCCGCAAGTACGTACAGAGATAAGCTATTATTATAATTCTGTAAAAAGACTGGATGATACTTTTGGTAAGACTATTCAGGCACTTGAAGAGTCTGGTTTAGCCGAAAATACCTTGATCCTGTTTGTTTCTGACAATGGTATTGCCATTCCTTTTGCAAAAGCAAATACTTATCATGCAAGTAACAGAACTCCATTTATAATATCGTGGCCTGGAGTAACTAAAAAAGGTAGTGTTAATAGTAAAGATTTTATTTCAACCATTGATTATTTACCTACAGTACTTGAAGCGGTTAATATTCCTCAATCACAAAAGACAGAAGGACGTTCTCTTGTCCCTTTGCTTAAAGGGACAAGTCAACTAGGCAGAGATAAAGTCTATACCCAGATTGATTATAAGAATGGAGGAGGTCCAACTCCTATGCGAGCAATTCAGACAAAGCAGTATAGCTACATATTTAATGCATGGGCTGATGGAGAGCGTGTTTATGCTAATAACAATGAAGGATTGACTATGAAGGCTATGGAAGCAGCTGCAGGAACTAATGCTGCGGCCGCTGAAAGAGTTAATACATTTCGAATACGTGTACCTGAGGAATTTTATGACCTTGAAAAGGATCCTAATTGTTTAAAAAATCTTGTTAATGATCCCAAAGTTCAGAAAGATCTTGAAGTATATAGAAAAGATCTTGAGGGATGGATGACAAAAACAAATGACCCCTTAATAAGCGTGTACCTGAAGAGATCCTCTAAAGATAAGATGGTAGCTGAGTTTTATAAAGTATACCCGGAAGCTCAGGCTTTTGATGTTTCCAAGCCCAACTACAGTGGTAAAAAGGGAAAAGGAAAAGTTAAAGAAGATGAATAGCATTTCACAGATAATTCTAACTCTACTTTATTATAAGTACAAAGTCATGAATCTGAGAGGGAGAGTTTTAATAATGGTGTAACTCTCTGTGTATCTCTGTGGCTTCTCCGTGTTTCTTTGTGTAATTAATAATCGTGTCCTTGAATAAACTTTCAGTTAAACAAATTTAGGTGTATTGTAACCAACTATATTGTTTTTTACTTGGAAACTTAAAGTCTACTAATTTACTTTGTCTATAGAACTACTAGAGTATATAATGTTGTAAACTAATTATCTGTTTTCTAGCGTGTTGTAGTTTGTGGTAATTTATCCGAAAAGCAACATTCCTTTTATGAATCACCAAATATTATTATAATGAATACATACAGAACCATACTTCCCTTTTTACTCCTCCTTCTATTTTCTGCTTGCCAGAATGGTAATACACAAAAGAAAGATGTTCAGATCGAGCAACAAAAATCCTCTCAGATAAAGGCTGAATCAAAAATGGTTTGGATACCTGGAGGTAAGTTTAATATGGGCTCTGATAACCCTGATTTTCCTGATGCTCAGCCTTTGCATGAAGTAACAGTAGATGGATTTTACATGGACGAACATGAAGTTACAAATGCTGAGTTTGCAAAGTTTGTCGAAGCCACACATTATGTAACTGTTGCTGAACAACCTTTAAATCCCAAAGATTATCCTGGTGTTCCTTCTGATCAGCTGGTTCCAGGATCAGCAGTATTTACGCCTCCAAACGGACAAGTACACCTGGATGATGCATTGCAGTGGTGGACATATGTTCACGGTGCAACCTGGAATCATCCTTTCGGTCCATCATCTTCTATTAAAGGAAAGGAAAATGAACCTGTTGTTCATGTTTGCTATGAAGATGCTGTAGCATATGCAAAATGGGCAGGAAAGAGACTACCAACTGAAGCAGAGTGGGAATTCGCAGCACAAGGAGGAAAAGGTAATAATAAATTTTATTGGGGTAATGAATTAAAACCAAATGGAAAATGGAAAGCCAATATTTATCAAGGAAGCTTTCCTGATAACAATACCCTTGAAGATGGCTATGCCGGTGTCGCACCAGTGAAGACTTTTCCTGCAAATCCATATGGTTTATATGACATGGAGGGAAATGTTTGGGAGTGGTGCAGTGATTACTATCGCCCTGATTATTTTGGAAAGAGTCCTAAAGTAAATCCTAAAGGACCTGAGGATAGCTTTGATCCTGATGAACCAACAGCAGTTAAACGTGTTCAAAAAGGAGGTTCATTTCTATGCAGTGATCAGTATTGCATAAGATATAAAAGCGGTAGCAGAGGCAAAGGAGAGATTACAAGTGCTTCTAATAATCTTGGCTTCAGATGCGTGAAAGATAAGACTGCAGCAGATAAAAATTAATCAATTAGTTTGTTAAATATGAGTAGAGTTAATATAGGCTTAATTTTTACAATTTTAAGTTTATTATCAAATGCCCTATTTGCAGGGCCTGGAAAAAAGGAAAAGCAAAATCAACCAAACATATTATTCATTTTATCAGATGACCATAGCGTACCTTTCCTGGGATGCTATGGTTATCCAATAAAAACTCCTAACCTGGATAAACTTGCCAAAGAAGGTATACTATATAAAAGGGCTAATACAACAGCACCTCAATGTGTACTTTCAAGAGCAGCGATCATGACTGGAAGATCCACACTCGATATTCGTATGACGCGCTTTACTGCACCATTATCTGCAGATTTTGTTTCATATCCTGAATTATTAAGAAAGGGTGGTTATTACACAGGTATATCCGGAAGAAACTTTCATTTAAATGGAGCAAGAAATACAGCAGTATCAGATGAAGTGTTTGATAAATATAACCTGGAGACTTTTAAGAATCGTGTTGATTATTTAAAGACTACGGGAAATATTGATAGTATTTATTATCAGTATAATGACTTTCTTAATAAAGTTCCTAAAGGAAAGCCATTTTTTCTTCAGCTGGGCTATACAGATCCTCACAGAATTTTTAATGCTAAAGAGTTCGAACCAGATCCCGATACTATTAAAGTGCCTGAAGGATGGCCTGATACCAAGCTGTTAAGGAAAGACTTCGCCGGATACCTTGGAGAAATTCAGCGTCTTGATCACGAAGTAGGAAAAGTTTTTGAAGAACTAAAAAGGAGAGGACTGGATAAGAAGACATTGGTTGTATTTATGGGGGACAACGGTGGAGCACTTGTCAGGGGGAAAGGTACATTGTACAATACAGGTTTAAATATTCCTTTGATCATGCGTCATCCTGACCTTATTAAACCAGGACAGGTAAGCAATATCTTAGTGTCAGGTGAAGATATTGCTCCGACTATCTTACAAGTTGCAGGCATTGCAGCACCAAAAGAATTTACTGGAGTGAGTGTTGCTCCTTCATTCCAAGGCAAGCCTTTCCAGGCACATGAATACATTTATGCTGTTAGAGGTGCTCATGGTTCAGGCCTTCCGACTAATACTGCCCACTTCGACCTTGGCAGGACAATCATTTCTGATAGATATAAATTGATCTACAATGCATTATGGCAATTGCCTTATTATCCTGTAGATTTCTCCGGTCAGCCTTTCTGGCTTGAGCTTCAGCAACTTCATAATGAAGGGAAGCTGGAAGAAAAATGGGATAAACTTTTATTCTCAGAGAGGAGATCAATGTTTGAGCTTTTTGATGAGCAGGCTGATCCGAATGAGTTCAACAATCTGGCAGGAAAGCCTGAGTATAAAGAAATCGAAGAAAAACTTAAAGGCAAACTTCAGGAGTGGATGATCCTTAATGAAGATTATCTTCCTCTGCCAGTAGCACCGAGACCTAAATAAGTTGTAAGTTATAAGTAGTAAGTTTTAAGTTAAAAGGAGAGCATAAAACTAATTCGTAGAGACGCCATGTGGCGTCTCCCTGTCCATCAAGCAGGTATTTAATGTATATGATGTTTCCAAGCCTAGAAGGGTATTTTATGTTAGCATAGGTAGCCTTATGTTTTAAAGCATAGAAGGAAATATTTAATAATAATTTTATAAAATATTATCATAGATACAATAATCACATAATGAGTTTGAGTACATTAAAGAAAGCGATTGTTTTTGTTATCGCAATAGTATCAATTTTTAATCACAATATAAGTCAGGCACAGACTGCTCGTAAGTATAACGTATTGTTCATTGCTGTGGATGATATGAATGATTGGATAGGGCCGTTTGGAGGTTATAAAGGAATTATTACGCCCAACCTGGATAAGCTGGCCAAATCAGGAGTGAGATTTGAAAAAGCATATTGTTCTGCTCCGGCTTGTAATCCTTCCAGAGCTAGTTTACTTACAGGGGTTCGACCTGCTACTTCAGGTGTCTATCACAATGATCAGCCATGGAGGCCAGTATTAAAAGATGCAGTGACCCTTCCTCAGTATTTTACAGCGAATGGTTATGAAGTGGAAGCAGGTGGGAAAATTTATCATAACAGTTATAATGATGATGCTTCATGGCCGATATATCATGGTGTTCCCAAAGATCCGGAGCCGGCTTCAACACCTGTCAACGGGAAATCAAATTTTGACTGGAGTCCTGTGAATGTTAAGGATGAAGATATGGGTGATTATAAAACTGTTTCCAAAGGAATTGATTTTCTTGAGAGAAATCATGACAAGCCTTTCTTTCTGGCAATAGGTTTTACAAGACCTCACCTACCATGGTATGTTCCTCAAAAGTATTTTGATTTATATCCATTGGATAAAATTACTTTGCCTCCTGTTACAAAAAATGATTTGTCTGATGTCCCTGCGGCAGGAGTGAAGATAGCAAAGCCGGAAGGGGATCATAAGTTTATAGTTGAATCTGATCAATGGAAAAAAGCAATTCAGGGTTATCTCGCAAGCAATACTTTTGCCGATGGCCAAATAGGCAGGTTAGTAGATGCTCTGAATAAGAGTAAGTATAAAGATAATACGATTATCGTACTTTTTGGTGATCATGGATGGCACTTGGGAGAGAAGGAACATTGGAGGAAGTTTGCTCTTTGGGAAGAAGCTACAAGGGTTCCATTTATTATCATAGCTCCAGGTATTACAAAAGCTAATACTGCAGTTAACCGAACTGTAAGCTTAATGGACATTTATCCTACATTAATAGACCTATGTAAATTGCCCGCAAAATCAGGTTTGGAAGGGAATAGCATAGTGCCTCTGCTAAAGAATCCTGAATCATCATGGAATCATCCTTCTGTTACTACACATGGCTTGGGAAATCATTCTGTACGAAATGAGAGATATAGATATATCGTTTATGAAGACGGCGCAGAGGAATTATATGATCATGATACGGATCCTCAGGAGTGGAAGAATCTTGCCAATGATCCGAAGTATGCAAGTGTTAAAAAGGAACTGATAGTTTTTTTGCCAAAGATTAATGCTCCCAATGCACCTAGGCACAAAGGCGGAGGGAAGGAATAATTAGTTTTAAAAATAATAAAATGAAAAAGATATACTTATTTTCACTCCTGGCGCTCAACCTGACTTTTGGAAAGGCTAATGCACAGTCAAATGTAAAGAGTACTAAACCCAATATCATCTTTATTTATACAGATGATCAAAGATATGATGCTTTAAGTGTTGTTCAGGATGAACAAGGCGCTAAAGCTCGTTTTCCATGGTTTAAAACACCCAACTTAGATAGAATTGCGAATGAAGGCGTGCGTTTTAGAAATGCATTTGTAATCAATTCTCTGTGTTCTCCAAGCAGATCTGCACTACTCACAGGAAGGTATAACCATTTAAATGGAATCGCCAATAATCATACAAACTTCAAAGATACTCTGGAAACATATCCGGTATTGTTGCAGAAGGTTGGTTATAAAACAGCATTTTTTGGTAAATGGCATATGGGAAAAGAAACAGGCAAGAGACCTGGATTTGATTACTCTGTAAGCTTCATTGGACAGGGACAATATTTCGATTGTCCTCTTGAAGTAAATGGTGTTAGCAAACCTACAGTAGGTTGGGTTGATGATGTAACAACAGACTTTGCTCTTGATTTTATTAAAGGAAATAAAGAAAAATCATTTGCACTAGTACTCGCTTATAAGTCTGGCCATGGACCTTTTCAGCCTCCTGTAAGACATACCAATACTTATGCAGATGTTGAATTGATAAAGCCAGCCAATGAACATTTAGAGACTCCATATAAAAACAAGATTGAGTCGAAAAGAAAAAATACGAACATTACTCAGAACAAGAGTACATCATGGACAGATAATAATGAGAAGACAATCAGAGGATACTTCGGGTCTTTAAAAGGTATTGATGAAAATGTAGGAAGAATCCTTAATATCTTGGATTCATTGAAGCTAACCGAGAATACTGTTGTAATCTTTTCAAGTGATAATGGCTTTTTCTTCGGAGAGCATGGATTAGGAGATAAACGTGCTGCTTATGAAGAATCTATGAGAATTCCTCTTCTGGTTCGCTACCCGGCAAGGTTTCCTAAAGGCAAGACAATTGATAAACTAGTGTTGAATCTTGATCAACCTCCGTCTATTCTTGAGTTAGCAGGTGTCAGCGCTCCTAAATCTTATCAGGGAAAGAGCTGGGTATCGCTTATAGAAAATAAAGCTAAAGACTGGAGAACATCTTTTCTTTATGAATACTTCTATGAAGATGGTACTACAACTCCAACAATCAAAGCTGTTCGCACAGAGACAAGCAAGCTTATTGTTTATCCTGGGCAGGATGATTGGACAGAGCTGTTTGATCTGACTAAAGATCCAACAGAATCAGATAATCTTATTAATAAAAAAGAAGCATCAAAGCTTAAAGAACAGCTTCAGCAAGAGTTATCAAGACAGGAGAAGGCCTCTGGTTATGTAATACCAACTTATGCAGATGAAAGACCTCTGGATAAGGATGGTAAGTATATTCCTCCAAAACCAATGGACGTGCAATAGGGGAGTTATAAGTTTTAAGTCGTAAGTTTTAAGTTAAAAGCTAAAGGCTTAAAGTGAAATAATTGTAGGCTCCCCCTTGTAGAGACGCCATGCATGGCGTCTCTCTATCCACAAGGCAGGGTTTGTTGATGTATAAAGTCTTCTCAGAAAGACTTTGATTCGGGTTATATGTCACCATTTCATTTTTGGAAACTTAAAAATCAACCAATTATATGAGCAAAAGAATATGGTTAATTTCGGCCGGTTTAGTGCTGGCTGGCGGTGCAATTATTTTTAGTTCTCTGAACAATAGTGAAGAAATTAAAGAAGAAACGATTGAAAAGGTTGCTGTTACAAAACCTAATATTGTCTTCATCTTTGCAGATGACTTCGGGCAGAATGTTCCATCTGTTAATGGCAATAAATATATTCAGACACCGAATATAGATGCTATAGCCAATGAAGGTGTCAGGTTTAAGCAAAACTATGTTACAGCACCAATCTGCTGTGCATCACGTGCTGCTTTACTAACAGGTAGATATCAGCAACGTTTTGGTTCCGAGTTCCACCTGCATTATCCATCATTTTCAGCTTATACTGCTGACAGTGTCAAATATGTTAAAAGTTTACTTGAGCAGAACATAGCTCCTGATGAAAAAACTCAAGGCGTTCCTTCAACAGAAATCAATTATGCAGAATTGTTGAAGAAGAATGGTTATACAACAGGTATTATAGGTAAATGGCATGCCGGATTTTATGATGGATACAGACCTCATCAGAGAGGATTTGATTATAGCTGGGGCTGGTATGGTGGTTCTACACTTTACTACACAGATGAAAATGATCTTGAAAAAGTAACCTTTAAGAATAAGGAAGGCTATCATCATTATGAATCAAAGACCAATAAGTATCAGTGGAAGAGGGATCCTATCGCTACAGGTATTTTTAAGAATGGAGAACTTGTAGACGAGAAAGAATACCAAACTTCTGCCATAGCAAGAGAAGCAGTTAATTTTATTGATAAAAATAAAGACAAGCCATTTTTTCTTTATGTTCCCTTCGGTGCAATACATACTCCCTTGCAGGCTGTAAAACAAGAGTATGATAAATTGACAAATATAAAAGATGAACAGCAGCGTATTTTGCTTGCTATGACTGTAAGTCTTGATCAGGCAGTAGGAAGAATCCTTGATAAATTAAAGCAGGAAGGACTGGATTCTAATACCATCATAGTGTTTTCCGGTGATAATGGTTCAACTTATCACAGGCTGAATCACAATGTTGCTAAGGAAGGTATTACATTGTATGATGGAAGTTATGAAAACATAAATTATCCTTTGAAAGGTGGAAAATTAACGCACTATGAAGGTGGTATACGCACTCCTCTCTTTATAAAATGGCCTGGAAAGATTAAAGCAGGTTCTGTCTATGAGGCTCCAGTAAGTACATTGGATTTATTCCCGACTTTTGCAGCTGCCACAGCTACAAAGTTACCGCCAGACAGAAGTTATGACGGAGTTGATCTATTGCCATATATAACAGGAACAAATAAGAGCAAGCCACATGAGACTTTATACTGGAGAAATGGTTTTGTAAAGACGATCAGAAAAGGTGATTATAAATTACTTGTAAATGAAAATGACAAGACTGTGTTTTTATATGATCTTAAAAATGATCCATATGAAAAAGAGGATCTTTCTTCGAAATTACCTCAAAAGATAGAAGAGCTGAAAAAAGATTATCTGGCTTGGGAAAAAGGATTAGGCCAGCCAAGATGGAAATCTCCTAAGATAACTAAGATTATTGTTGAAGGAAGCCCAGTATCTTTCCAACCATAGCTATATTGACACTAAGACTTGGTGAAAGTCTGAAGCCATTCCTGAGCATCTGAAATCCTGGTAAATAATCTTACCGGGATTTTTGGCTTATTAAACTTAATATAAATATTGCCCATCACTTCCTGGATTTTAGAACTGAAAATGATAGCAGTAGCCATAGTCTTTTTGTTAGATGGACCAGCAAAAAATGTCCTGGCTTCGGTAGTGACGTAATCAATTTTAGTAAAATCCGCGATAACGAGAGTAGGCGTGTTTTTGGTGAACTTCTCTCTTTCCTGAACTGATTTTTTAGCTGCTTTAAGGTCTATAATAGCTCTCTTTTTATAATCTACTAAAAGCATTTTTCCTAAATAAGACAGCGAAATCAGACTGTTTTCAAAAGTTGCAGTGTTATTCATACTTGTCAGTTAAAAATTTGTCCGAATAATTAAGCGGCAATTAGCTGCTTGGATTATTCTATTCTGAGATCAAATAAAATAGACAGCCTTTTAAAAGTGCGAATAAAAATAAAAGGTTGCTAAGGAGTATACGTCTCAGCAACCTTTTAGTTAAAACTTAAGCAAGTTCTTCAAATACCATTTGAAGATGCTGAGCGATCATTTCTGCAGATCTTCCTTCAATGTGATGTCTTTCAACGAAATGTACCAATTCTCCGTTTTTGAAAATTGCCATTGACGGAGATGAAGGAGGATAAGGAAGGAAATATTCTCTTGCTTTTTGTACGGCTGCAGTATCTACACCAGCGAAAACTGTAGCCAAAACATTAGGCTTTACATTACTTCTGCTCACTGCAAGTTTAGCTCCCGGTCTTGCTGCTCCTGCAGCGCAACCGCAAACAGAGTTTACAACAAGTAATACCGTGCCTTTTTCATTTTTAAGCAATTGATCTACCTGTTCAGCTGATTTTAATTCCTGAAATCCGGCAGTGGTTAGATCTGCGCGCATTGGCGCAACTAATGCTTCTGGATACATATTTTTAAACTATTAGATTTGTGATGGTTGATTTGTTAAAATTGGTTATTAACCTTATGAAATATTGAGCATTTGCTCATACATAATTCTATAAAAAGCCCAACTCAAGTTTGGCGGCCTCGCTCATCATATCCTGATGGTAAGGCGGGTCAAAAGTTAGTTCTACACTTACATCATTGATCCCTTCAACTTCCCTGATTTTCTGTTCAACTTCTCCGGGGATGGTCCCGGCGCTTGGGCAGGAGGGAGACGTAAGGGTCATAACAACATGTACATTGTTTACCGGAAAAACATTAATATCATAAATCAATCCTAATTCATAAATATTAACCGGAATTTCAGGGTCATAAATCGTTTTGATAGCGTCAAGAACTTTTTCTTTTAACGCCTCATCGTCATGATTTAATTTGTTTTCTTCTGAACTCATATGACTAGGAATTATTTACTGTTTTGACTGCAACAGAGCCTGATATGCTACTGCATCCAGCTTCATTTGCTTCAGCATAGATACAAGTCCGTTGGACCTTGTAGGAGAAAGATGTTGCTTTAAACCAATCTCATCAATAAAATCAATATCAGCTTGTGCAACTTCAGCAGGTGGATGTCCGGAAAATACTCTTACAAGCAAACTAACCAATCCCTTTACAATTACTGCATCACTGTCTGCCTGGTAAAAAATTTTGTCATCTTTCAGATAAGAGTTTAGCCATACCTGAGACTGACAACCTTTTATTTTCTTTTCTTCTGTTTTATGAGAAGGATCAAGAATCTCCAGTTTTTTACCTAATTCAATAAGGTAAGCATATTTCTCATCCCACTCATCGAAAAATGAAAATTCTTCGACTATCTGATTTTGTATTTCTTTGACTGTTTTTTCTGCTGTGCTCATTTTTTGAAACTCCCTTACTTCAACATCTTTACAGCTTTTTTAATTCCCGCTTCCAATCTGTCTATTTCTTCAAAAGTATTATAAACTGCGAAGGATGCTCTGGCTGTACCGGTAATTCCGAAATGCCCCATTAATGGTTGAGTACAATGGTGACCTGTTCTTACAGCAATTCCTTCCTGATCAAGAAGAATGCCCAGATCCTGATGGTGAATGCCTTCGATCACAAACGAGATTACACTCACTTTTTCTTTTGCAGTCCCTTTAATCGTAAGACCAGGAATTGCGGAGAGTTTTTGAGTTGCATAGTCCAAAAGTTGATTTTCAACTTCTCTTATTGCTGGTTTTCCGAATCTGTTAATGAAGTCTACAGATGCTTTTAAAGCAATAGCATCGGCTATGTTAGGAGTACCAGCTTCAAATTTGTATGGCAATTCATTGAATGAACACGAAGCATAAGTTACCTCTTTGATCATTTCTCCTCCTCCCTGATAGGGCGGCATTTCTTCTAATAAGGCTTTTTTACCATATAATATGCCAATCCCGGTAGGTCCATACATTTTGTGTCCGGAGAATGCATAGAAATCAGCATCCAGTTTTTGAACGTCGATATCAAGGTGAGAAACGGCCTGAGCTCCGTCTACAAGCACTTTAACGTTTTTGCTGTGTGCTATTTTAATAACCTCAGCTATTGGATTAATTGTGCCTAATGCATTGGAAACATGATTAAGGGCAATGATTTTAGTCTTGGCTGTAATCAGGTTATTAAGCTCAGTAAGGATCAGTTCTCCGTTTTCATTTACAGGAATGATCTTTACTGTAGCTCCTTTCTCATTTGCAAGTATCTGCCAGGGCACCATATTGGAGTGATGCTCCAGTCCGGAAACTATGATTTCATCACCTTTTTGAATGTTTTCTTTTCCCCAGGTAGCAGCTACAAGATTTATAGACTCTGTAGTTCCTTTGGTAAATATGATCTCTTCCGTAGAAGAGGCATTTATAAAAGCTCTGATAGCTTCTCTGGTACTTTCAAAAGCAGCAGTAGCTTTTTCTGCAAGCGTATGAATGCCGCGGTGGATATTGGCGTTGTAAGATGAATAGTAGCTCACAAGGCTGTCAATAACGGCCTTGGGCTTTTGAGTGGTAGCTGCATTGTCAAAATAAACAAGAGGTTTACCATTTACCTGCTGATCCAAAACAGGAAATTCTTCTCTTATAGTCGTAAGGTCTAGCCCTTTTATCTTTGTTCCACTCATCTTACTTAGCTTTTATCTTAACTTAATCTGTCGAGGATGGTCTGATCGAGCAATTCTTTCAATGGCTCTAATCTGATGTATTCAAGTATGTCAGCTGCAAAAGCATGCATTAACAATGCTTTTGCTTTTTTCTCACTGATACCTCTTGATCTCAAATAGAACAATGGCTCTTCATCCATCATACCTGTTGTTGCTCCATGTGAACATTTAACATCATCAGCAAAGATTTCAAGCTGAGGTTTTGTGTTCATGGTAGCGTCCTTGCTTAGAAGGATATTTTTGTTTGACTGAAATGCATTTGTTTTTTGTGCATCCTGTCTTACATAGATTTTACCATTAAATACACCTGTCGATTTATCATCAAGTAAACCTTTGTAAAGCTCATTGCTATAGCAGTTAGCTTTTGCATGATCTACAAGAGTGTGATTATCCACGTGTGTATTGCCTTTTACCATATACAATCCTACCAATGAAGCTTCCGAATATTCAGAAGAAAGGCGGATGTTAAGGTTGTTTCTGATAATACCTCCGTCCAATGTAATTGTGGTGGCAGCAAAATTGCTTTTCTCAGGCTGGTAAACCTGGGTAGTGCCAACATGGTCAGACTGGGCGTCATTCTGTATTTTGTAATAGGTTGCATAAGCATCTTTCTTTACAACAATTTGAGTAATGTTGTTTGAGAAATGAGCATTTGAACCTATTGTAGAATAGTTTTCAATAAAAGTAGCTTGAGCATTCTCTTCAAGAATAAATAGATTTCTGGAGTTTGAGAAGATATTACCCTTTCTGCCGTCCCCAACAAAATGCATAATAATTGGCTTGCTTACTACTTTACCTCTTTTGACTGAAATTACAACACCATTAGCTAATGCAGTGTTGAGCTCAGTAAGACTATCGTTTAGTGTGATAGACGAAGCTGTAAGATATTCATTGATATCACCAGCCTGGCTTAGATCACTTATAACAATTGGTTCATCAGCGTTTACTGATGAAAGCTCTTTGTTATAGTTTCCGTTAACAAAAACAAGATGATTCGCTTCCAAAGATGAAAGCAATAAACCGTCTATGTCTTTTTTATTAAGGGTTGTGGTATCTTCAATCAGATAATCTCTTCCCAGAACAGGAGCGAGATTTGTATATTTCCACTCTTCGTTTTTTCTTCCCGGAAAACCTTGTTTCTGAAAAGCAGAGATTGCGTCTTTCCTGACATCAGTCTGAGCAGGAGAGAGCTTCTTTGAATTTTCATTGAAGGTTTTTACCAGTTCTTCTGTAGTTGTTAAATTCATGGTTTAAACTGCAGATCCTGCCTTTACTTCGTTTTTAATCCAATCGTAACCTTTTTCTTCAAGCTCAAGCGCAAGTTCTTTTGTGCCTGATTTTACAATACGTCCATTATATAGCACGTGAACAAAGTCAGGAACGATATAATCCAAAAGTCTTTGATAGTGGGTAACTACTATTGATGCAGTTTCTTTTGACTTCAGTTTGTTTACACCATTAGCAACAATTCTCAATGCATCTATATCGAGTCCTGAGTCAGTTTCATCAAGAATCGATAGCTTTGGCTCAAGCATTGCCATCTGGAAGATTTCGTTTCTTTTTTTCTCACCGCCAGAGAAGCCTTCGTTCAAAGATCTTTTCAATAAAGCCTGATCGATTTCAACAAGCTTCATTTTTTCCTTCATGATATTCAGGAATGTTACAGAATCAAGAGGCTCTTGCTTACGGTACTGACGTATTTCATTCACGGCCGTTTTAAGAAAGTTTGTATTAGAAACTCCAGGTATTTCCACAGGATACTGAAAAGCAAGGAATACACCTTCTCCAGCTCTCTCTTCAGGAGCAAGATCCAATAAATCTTTTCCTAAAAACTCAACACTTCCGCCTGTTACTTCGTAATCTGCTCTACCTGCAAGTACAGAGGCAAGTGTACTTTTTCCTGATCCGTTAGGTCCCATGATCGCATGAACCTCGCCAGCCTTTACTTCCAGGTTTATTCCTTTCAGAATTTCTTTTCCATCTACGGAAGCTTTAAGGTCTTTTATCTTTAACATAAAAGTTATTGTTGAATGTTGAATTTAAATGTTGAAAGCTCCCAGGGACAAAGCTTATAGCTGAATCTCCGGGAGCATTATTGTTAATGCTGATAATATTTAACTATGATATCGGTTAACCGACACTTCCTTCAAGGCTAATAGCAAGAAGCTTTTGCGCTTCAACTGCAAATTCCATAGGAAGCTGGTTTAGTACTTCCTTACAGTATCCATTTACGATCAATGCAACGGCAGCCTCTGTTCCTATTCCTCTTTGGTTGCAGTAGAAAATCTGATCTTCACCGATTTTTGAAGTAGTAGCTTCGTGTTCTACAGTAGCAGTATTGTTTTTTACTTCTATATAAGGGAATGTATGTGCACCGCATTTGTCGCCCATTAGAAGAGAATCACACTGAGAGAAGTTTCTTGCGTTCTCAGCTCTCTTCATCACTTCTACCAAACCTCTGTAACTGTTCTGACTTTTTCCTGCAGATATTCCTTTTGATACAATTCTGCTTCTTGTGTTCTTGCCAATATGGATCATCTTAGTTCCTGTATCTGCCTGCTGCATATTGTTTGTTACAGCAACAGAGTAGAACTCTCCGATAGAGTTATCTCCTTTAAGGATAACGCTTGGATATTTCCATGTAATGGAAGATCCGGTTTCAACCTGTGTCCAGGATATTTTTGAATTCGCACCGCTGCAGATACCTCTTTTGGTAACGAAGTTGTAAATACCTCCTTTGCCTTCTTTGTCTCCAGGGTACCAGTTTTGTACTGTAGAATATTTTATTTCAGCATTGTCCATTGCTATAAGCTCAACAACGGCAGCATGAAGTTGATTTTCATCTCTCATTGGCGCTGTGCAGCCTTCAAGATAACTTACATAACTTGAATCTTCTGCAACGATCAATGTACGCTCAAACTGACCAGTATTCGCAGCGTTGATACGGAAATAAGTAGATAGTTCCATCGGGCATCTTACGCCTTTAGGAATAAATACAAATGATCCATCGCTGAATACCGCTGAGTTTAGCGCAGCATAATAGTTATCGGTCATAGGTACTACAGATCCCAGATATTTCTTAACAAGTTCAGGATGCTCCTGTACAGCTTCGCTCAGAGAGCAGAATATAATACCTTGTTCTGCAAGTTTTCCTTTATAGGTGGTAGCTACAGAAACGCTATCCATTACAGCATCTACAGCAACACCAGAAAGTCTCTTTTGCTCATCGAGAGAAATGCCCAGTTTGTCAAACGTAGCTTTTAATTCAGGATCGATCTCATCCAGGCTGTTCAGTTTTACTTTTGGCTTAGGCGCAGAGTAATATATAATGTCCTGATAGTTAATTTTTGGATAATTAACATTTTGCCAGTTCGGTTCTGTAAGTTTCAACCAATGTCTGTATGCTTTCAGTCTCCATTCCAGAAGCCACTGCGGTTCATTTTTCTTTGCTGAAATGAACTTCACAATATCCTCGTTCAGCCCTTTAGGTGCAGAATCTGCTTCGATCTTAGTTTCAAAGCCGTATTTGTACTCAGAGCTGGTTATTTCTTCCAGAATTTTTATATTCTCACTCATCGCTTTTTTGTTGTGGGAGCTTATTTAGAACAAATCTAATTTAATTTACAAATTTAGAACAAAACATCCAAATATAGGTTCAAAAAACCTTTTTTTTTAGGGAAAGTAAGGAATGTGTTGGTTTTCAATCTTCAAAATAGTTTGATATTTCTGTTTATCGATTCCTCCAGAGAAATACTTGTTTCAGTCCGCTGAATTCCTGACACTTTTTGAATTTTGTCATGGAGCACCTGTCTTAAATGCTGGGTGTCTTTACAGATTATTTTTACAAACATGCTGTAATTTCCTGTTGTATAATGGACATTAACCACTTCAGGAATTTCCTGTAATTCTTTTACAGCCTGATCATAAAAAGAGCTCTTTTCCAGGTAAATGCCAAGGAAAGCTGTTACGTCATAACCAAGACGTGCATAGTCAATAGATAAATGTGAACCTTTGACAATTCCGAGTTGCTCCAGTTTTTTCATCCTAACATGTACTGTACCAGGGGAAACAAAGATTTCTTTTGCTATATCTGTATAAGCAATCCCTGCATTATCCATGAGAAGGGAAAGAATCTTGAGATCCACATTATCAATCTCTGAAATTTTATCCATTTTGGAAAAGTAGTTTTGAGTAATTTTTAATAAATGTAGTGTTTTGTTGAATAAAATGTAAATTTTTACAAATTTTAATGAATGATTTGTAAATATTGGATAAGTATATTAATTTTGTATCAGTTCTTCAATGAACAACACAATGTAGGGTGATGAAACTGGCAGACATGCCCTCCTGTCTCGGGGGTGGGGAATAACGGGATAAACATAACTTAATGGGTTGACCACTATTAATCTTTCTGAGTTATAGCTAACTGCCTCTTGGAGGTTCGACTCCTTCTCCTACAGCAAATAAAAGGTCGCTTGGATGAAGCGACCATAGTATTAGTTTTTCAATGATCACAGAATGTAGGGTGATGAAACTGGCAGACATGCCCTCCTGTCTCGGGGGTGGGGAATAACGGGATAAACGTAACTTAATGGGTTGACCACTATTAATCTTTCTGAGTTATAGCTAACTGCCTCTTGGAGGTTCGACTCCTTCTCCTACAGCCAAACTAAATGGCTGCCTATTTTTAGGTGGCCTTTTTATTTTCAGGAAAATAAAAAAAGCCCTGGTTTTCTACCAAGGCTTTTATCTTTTTGGATTTGACCACTATAATCTTTCTGATAGTCGACTTTATATTTATAGAACAAAAATCAGGTAATTTTGATCAGTTAATTCCAATTTTTTGATAAATGCTCATTTTGCCTAACTACTTCCACATCACATTCAATATCAATTTTTTCCCCTACAATAGCCCCCCCTGTATCCATAACATTATTCCAGTTTAATCCGAAATCAAAGCGATTTACCCATGCAGACATGCTAAATCCCGCTCTTTCTTGTCCGGAAGGATCAATTGCTATACCGCCCAGACGAACATTCACGGTTATATTTTTTTTGACATCTTTTATTGTAAGATCTCCCTCAACTTCAAATTCCTTAGAATTTATTTTCCGTATGGAAGTACTTATGAAATGAATCTGTGGATACTTTGATGCCTTGAAAAAGTCTTCAGAAAGCAGATGGGTATCGCGTTCTTTTTTGCCAGTATCAAGACTTTTTACTTCCGCTTTAAATTCAATTTCTCCTGTTGAAAAATCATTACCAACAGTTTTTACCTTTCCTTCAAATGATTTGAATATGCCTGCGATTTTTGAAATGATAAGATGCTTAGCAAAAAACCTGATGTTAGTATGAGCCTGATCAATAATCCATAAGGTGTCTCTTTCTTCTGAGATATTGGTTTGTTGCTTTGATTCTGTCTTCATCTTAAAATAGATCTGTTTTTCCTCAACCGAACGTTTTGGTTTTTGTTTCCTGACTGCGAGGATGAATTAACTTTTATATATCAGCTGGAGTTCTCTATCTAATAAGCATTCGTTCATACCATGGCAGATCAAAAGATTAAAAGACTTGCGGATAAGATCAGAGAATTGATTAGAAAAGAGGGGACTCATTCAGTTAATCCTGAAGTAGTTGTAATTACCGGTGGCACATCAGGGGTAGGTAGGGCTACTGCAAGAGAATTTGCCTGTAAAGGAGCAAAGGTCGCAATTATTGCAAGAGGTGAGGATGGTTTGCGCGGAACCAAAAAAGATATTGAAGACTTGGGCGGTATTGCACTCACCATCAAGACTGATGTTGCAGATCCTGTTCAGGTAGAAGAGGCATGCAGGCAAGTGGAAGAAAAACTCGGTCCCATAGATATCTGGATCAACAATGCCATGACAAATATTTTTTCTCCCGTTAGCCGCATGAGAGCCGATGAGTTTAGAAGAGTAACGGATGTAACATACCATGGTCAGGTTTACGGTACGCTTGCAGTTCTTAAAAGAATGTTATCGAGAAACAGAGGCGTAATCTTGTTTATAGGATCTGAAAATGCGTCTAAAGGCATTCCATTGCAATCAGCATATTGCGGAGCAGAGCAGGCTATTATTGGTTTTGTTGACTCTCTGAGAAAAGAATTGGTTCATGATAACAGTAATGTGAGGGTAACGCTTGTACAGTTACCTGCAATAAATACACCTCAATTTAACATTGTTAAAAGCAGTCTTTCCAATAAAACAAAGCCTTTAGGGAAAATCTTTCAACCAGAGGTAGCTGCTGAGGCTATCTATTTCGCCTCAAGGCACAACAGAAAAGAAGTTCATGCCGGGTATCCTTCCTTAGAAAATATTCTGGTGGATAATAATCCACTGGTAGGTGGGAAGTTCCTTGCTGATTCTGAAATAGAGGGCCAGCTATTAAATGAACCCGAAGATCCCGGAAGAAGAAATAATCTTTGGGAGCCTGTACCTGGAGACCCTATGGCTCATGGAAAGTTTGATGCAAATGCTTCGGATTTTAGTCCACAGCTTTGGTTAACAAAACACAGGGGAGTAATTATGGCTGTCACTGGAGCACTCATAGCCAGTATATTTGTTATAAAAGCACTGTCAGAGAAAAAAAGCAATGTACCTCTTTCTGAATAATCCGATTTGTAGTTCGGATAAACATCCTAAGTAAATCCAGGTTAAGCCTAAGTATATAAAACTGCTTAGGTATATGAAAGTTTTTTTCTGGTCCATTGCGGGAATCGCAGGGATATCGCTGTTTTATGTTTTTCTGAAAATTTTATCCGGTTATATTCTTTATAGGAAAAATGAAATAGACTTAAAAGCGGATTATAATAATTTAAATGCCCATTTGCTCTTTTCTTTCCTTATTACAGGCTTGCTTCTTTTCTTTGGCTATAACTATTTTCATGATGGGCCTTTTCTACCTGTAAATGCATCTGAACATGGTGTGTATGTAGACAGGATGTTCTGGATAACTACTGCATTGACAGGAATTGTATTTCTATTGACGCAAGTCTTGTTGTTCTATTTTTCATACAGGTATGCGAAAGGGAAAAGTAATAAAGCATTTTATTGGAAAAACAATCTATATATTGAAGCGGTCTGGTTTTCCGTGCCTACTGTGGCTTTCATTGTTTTATTTATGACAGGTAATTATTACTGGGAAGTGATTAATCAGGGAGTGAGTGAAGATGTACTTGAGATAGAAATCCTTGGGGAGCAGTTTAATTGGAGAGTGAGATATCCTGGTAAAGACGGAAAACTGGGCAATTATAATTTTCATTATATCGATGGAATCAATGCAATGGGATTGGATCTCAGGGATACCAATGGTTATGATGATTTTACTCCCGTACAGTTACACCTTCCTAGAAACAAAAAAGTCATGTTGAGGATCCGCTCAAGAGACGTCATTCACAGTGTGTATATCCCCAATCTTAGAGTAAAGATGGATGCTGTGCCTGGCATGCTTACAAGGTTTTCTTTTGTTCCCAGGTATACAACTGAGGAAATGAAGGAAATAACCAATAATCCTGATTTTAATTACGAAATGGGATGTGCCGAACTTTGCGGAAGAAATCATTTTTCAATGCTCTTAATTCTGGTTGTAGAAGATGAAGATGATTATCAACGATGGTATAATAAGCAAATCCCATGGCTGGCAAGGAATTCAGAATATCTGGTGAATGTTCCTGCAGCAGGCAAGGAAAAAGCGAAACAAATAGTCGAAGCATTTTCAGGAAAGATAATTTCTAATCTATAAGAACTTATGGAGGTAATAAGACCCAAAAGGAATAAACTGCTTAGATTCATCTTTACCTATGTGTTTAGTCAAGATCACAAAATGATCGCTAAACAATATCTTTTTACAGCCATCTTCTGGGCTCTTCTCGGTTCTTTGTTTTCTGTAATCATGAGAATTCAATTAGGATTTCCCAATGCAGATGTCTCCTGGCTTAAACCTCTTCTTGGAAAATGGATACAGGATGGAAGACTTGATCCTGAATTTTATCTTTCAATGGTCACGATTCATGGAACCATCATGATCTTTTTTGTGCTCACAGCAGGGTTTAGTGGGACTTTTAGCAATCTTCTTATTCCTCTGCAAATAGGTGCACGAGATATGGCATCTCCATTTATTAATATGCTAAGCTATTGGCTGTTTTTTATTTCCGGCTTCATTATGTTTTGCTCTTTGTTTCTCTCTACTGGTCCTGCTGCGGGAGGCTGGACAAGTTATCCTCCTCTGAGCGCTCTACCAGAAGCATTGAGAGGGTCGGGTGGTGGAGTAACCTTGTGGATCATCAGTATGGTTTTCTTTATTGTCTCTACACTTCTAGCAGGATTGAATTACATTACGACTGTTCTTAATTTAAGAACTCAGGGAATGTCTATGACAAGGCTTCCTCTTACAGTCTGGGGCTTATTCTTTACCGCAATTCTCGGGCTCGTTTCTTTTCCTGTTTTGTTTTCAGCAATGCTGTTATTACTTGCTGACAGGACATTTGGTACTAGTTTTTTCCTTTCAGAAATTTACATAGGAGGAAAACCTCTTCATTTTAATGGTGGTAGCCCCATTCTCTTTGAGCATTTGTTCTGGTTTCTTGGCCATCCTGAAGTATATATAGCTATTATGCCAGCATTTGGTATTACATCCGAGGTGATCAGCACGTTTTCCAGAAAACCTATATTTGGTTATTCTGCTATGGTAGTTTCTTTTTTTATCATAACTATATTATCTGCATTGGTTTGGGCACACCATATGTTTGTATCAGGCATGAACCCATTTCTCGGTTCTGTATTTAGTCTGACCTCATTTATAATAGCAGTACCTTCATCAGTGAAAGTGTTTAACTGGCTTGCTACGCTCTGGAGAGGAAGTATTGAATTTACTCCCGCTATGTTATTTGCAATTGGCATGGTTTCATTTTTCATCACAGGCGGACTTACCGGGTTGTTTGTCGCCAATCCTGCTATAGATATCATGGTGCATGATACGCATTTTGTGGTAGCTCATTTTCATTTGGTAATGGGCAGCGCTGCTATGTTTGGCTTTATCTGTGGTGTTTATCACTGGTTTCCCAAAATGTTTGGGCGGTTGTTAAATCCTCAATTAGGTTATCTTCACTTCTGGATTACTTTTGCAGGTATTTATCTTATATTTTTTCCAATGCACTATGTAGGAATGGCAGGATTTCCAAGGAGGTATTATTCATTTACAATTTTTGAATCCTTCAGTAAATATTATGATTTGAATATTCTAATCAGTGTCGCGGCATTCGCCACCTTTGGAGGGCAACTTATCTTTATTTTTAATTTTATTCATAGTATGTATAGGGGTAGAGCGGCTGGTAAAAATCCCTGGAAATCCAATACACTAGAGTGGACTACTGAATCAGTACCAGGCCATGGAAACTGGAAGGGACCGCTACCAATTGTTCATCGCTGGCCATATGACTATAGCAAACCGGGAGCTAAGGAGGATTATATCAGTCAGACTGTTCCTTATTCTGAAACTATGGATTCTAATACGCCCGAAGATCAGCAAAGAGGAGGCAAATCCAATATTGTGGAAGGGGAGAAGAAAGATGAAGATATTTGATTATTTACTGTTTATCCTTCTGTTCTTTCTTCTTTGTATTTCTGAAAGTTCCTCAGGACAAAGTAAGGAGCTTCCTTCGGACAAGGCAAGCATTAATAAGGGAAGGGAATTGTTTCTCAATAATTGCAATGTATGCCATGCCATATCTATAGAAAAGATAGGCCCAGCATTATCAAGCATACCTAAAAGAAGACCGCTTAGCTGGTTATTGAGCTTTATTAAAAACTCCCAAAGTATGATTGCTGCAGGAGATACTCATGCAGTCTTTATTTTTAAAAGTTACAATAACACTGTAATGCCATCCTTTAAAAAACTATCAGATGATGATATTTATGATGTGTTGGCATATATCCAGGCTGCTTCTAAAACAGGTGTTTCAAAAGATTTATACCCGGAAGCTCTGTTAAGCG
Organism: Sporocytophaga myxococcoides DSM 11118; assembly: GCF_000426725.1. Classification (NCBI taxonomy): domain Bacteria; kingdom Pseudomonadati; phylum Bacteroidota; class Cytophagia; order Cytophagales; family Cytophagaceae; genus Sporocytophaga; species Sporocytophaga myxococcoides. The sequence continues at coordinate 423,869 of NZ_AUFX01000005.1, forward strand.
GAAGTTATGGGGAAGCGGCATTACATGGTAAATTTCTTTTTGAACAGCAATGTGCCGTTTGTCATGCCTTCGATAAAGAGGTTATTGGTCCGGCTCTTGGAAGTACACCTAAAACCCGCCCTATCAGCTGGCTGATTCCTTTTGTGCATAATTCTCAGGAATTGATTAAAAAAGGAGATCCTTATGCTAATTTTATATCAGAGCAGTATGACCATTATAAAATGCCGGCTTTTACATACCTGAGTGAAAAGGATATCCGTGATATTTTTCTTTATTTGAATGCTAAAACTTCCGGCCCCATCCACATTTCCGGTTCCAATGCCGCTTTGAATCCTGATCTTTCTCCAATGCCAAAATTAAAAGTTGATCCCGGACCTCCCAGAATGAGTTTTGAGGAAGGAAGTCATTATAGGAGGTTTATAAGTCTGAATCTTATGCAAGGGTTATTCCTGTTGGGAGCTTTGATACATATAGCATTTATAATCGCAATGGCTTTTGGATTTTTCAAGCTGATAAACAAGTAGAAAGAGATTTTATCGCATCATTTTTTTAAGAAAATATTCCTCTTTAAAATTTTAAAATACTATTGATTCTCAAGGGTATTTAAGGCCTGAATTTTACATTTCAACCAAAGATAAAGGAAAGAGAAGGGAACTAATTGAAAAAAATATCCTTTATAAGACATAATGAATTTTATACCAGGGAATAATTTTTTAATTTTATCCCTTTCTAAGGAAAGGTTAGGACAAAATAAAGCATGAGACAAAAGATATTAAGCGGTGGAGCAAAAGAACTTAGCTATGAAATAAGGGAAATAGTTAAGAAAGCTGATCAGTTGAAAAACCTTGGCTTAACTATTTACTGGGAAAATATTGGCGATCCGATCCAGAAAAATTCCGAAATTCCTCTTTGGATGAGGGAAATTATTTCAGATTTGGTCATGGATAATAAATCTTACAGTTATTGTCCCTCCAAAGGTAATCTTGAAACAAGAAACTTTCTTGCTAAACTGAATAATGCCAGAGGTGGAGCTCAAATTACTGCGGACGATATATTGTTCTTTAATGGTCTGGGTGATGCAATTGCAAAGGTATATCAATTTATAGACCCTACTTTAAGGGTTATAGGACCATCTCCGGCTTATAGCACCCACTCTTCAGCTGAAGCTGCACATGCAAATCAGGTTCCGATTACTTATAAGCTTGATCCAAACAATCATTGGTATCCTGATCTGGATGATCTTTATAATAAAGTAAAATACAATCCGAATATCATAGGAATTCTGATTATCAATCCTGATAATCCTACAGGGATGGTTTATCCTTATGAAACTTTGAAAAGGATTGTAGAAATAGCCAGGGAATTCAAACTAATGCTGATCAGTGATGAGATTTATCTTAATATTACATACAATGGAGCAAGAGCATACTCTCTTGCTGAGGTAATTGAAGATCTTCCTGGAATAGCAATGAAAGGTATTTCTAAAGAGCTTCCTTGGCCTGGTTCAAGATGTGGCTGGATGGAGTATTATAATAAGGATAAAGACAAAGAGTTTACTAAATTCTGTGCTGCATTGGACAATGCAAAGATGATTGAAGTTTGCTCTACTACTTTGCCTCAGCTGGCCATTCCAAAAATTATGGGTGATCCTAGGTTTAAACCATATAGAAAAGAACTTAATGAGCGCATTGGAAGAAGAAGCAAGATTATAGCTGATATTCTTTGTGAAATACCTGAACTGATGTTTAACGAAACATTCGGTGCGTTTTACAATACCATAATTTTTAAAGAAGGTGTATTAAGATCAGATCAGAAACTGAAGATTGAAAATCCGGAGGTGAAGAAGCTTGTAGAAAGCTGGGTTGAAAAAGAAGACGTGGCCTTGGACAAGAGATTTGTTTATTATCTGCTAGCTTCTACAGGAATATGTGTTGTTCCTATTTCATCCTTCTGTTCTGATCTGAAAGGCTTTAGAATTACACTTCTTGAAGAGAATGAAGAAATGCTTAGAAATAATTTTATAAGGCTCAGGGAAGCGATTAGAGAATATCTGGCAAGCAAAGCGGAGACTGTAAGAGTAATAGCTTAAAGAATAAAAGTTAATAAAAAAGCCCTTGCGTATTGAAATACTGCAAGGGCTTTTTATTTTCTCGCTCTTCTTGATGGTACTGATAAAAATATCATTTAATACTTTTCATTTTAAATTGAATTTAAGAACTTAAAGAAAAGTATTTTCAAATAAGCTCTGTTTGAATTTTAACAGGAAATTTTTAAAGATAACTAATATGCAATCTACTTTCATGAAATTTGCATTAAGACCTGCGACTGTGAAAAAAGGACTGATGGTAAGTTTAGTAGTGGGAACTGTTTTAAATGTCATCAATCAAGGTGACCTCTTTATATATCAGAAATGGGAAAGTCTTAGTTTCTTTAAATTATTTCTGACATATGTTACGCCCTTTCTGGTTTCAGTGTATAGTACGGCTACAGCTCTGGTAAACTTTGCCAAAGTAGAAAAGTATAATACTTAATGTTGTTGAATTTATCAGGTGATTGAATCCAATTTTGTAAATACATTTGTTAATTAAAAGTTGTATTTCATTTGGTTATACTTGCTAATAGTTTATTGTAGAAGTGATTTTTGTTTTTTTTACTTTATCTTTTGGTGAATTTTTTTAAAATTTTTCTAAACTCAAAACTAATCATCATGAAGAAAACATTTGGGACTACATTGTTTTTTTGCTTTTTAATTTTGTCAGAACTTCATTCCCAGGTAATAGATTGGGTAAAGCCTTATGAAGGGGAATTTGCTACTAAGCTGGAGAATATTGATGCAGACAGTAACAGGTATGTTTACGAAAGTAACGAAGAACTTTCTCCTGAAGGCTGGTCAATTATTGTTAGCTATCTTGTAAAGTATGATAAAAATGAAGTGCTGATATGGAAGGCGCCGCTGCCAGGTGTTAACTATGTTGATGGAATAGCAAAGCTTGATTCTGACGGAAATATTATATCAGTTGCTGTCACCGACTATTATTCAAATTTACTAGTATCAAAATTTACCCCATCAGGTAATAAGGTTTTTGAAACTTCAACCACTCAGAATTCCGCAGGTTGCTTCGTTTTTCCAAGGTATGTTAGTATCGACAGTGATAATAATATCTACATTGCTGGCAATCTGAATGGATTCTATCAGTTTGGTTCTTTCTCGTTAAAATGTCAGATTGATTATGAGACCCCATATTTTATTCAATATTTTGATGAGCCTTTTCTAGTTAAGATTAACTCACAAGGACAATATACATGGGGAAAACTTGCTAGTAGTTCTGAACCATACGGAAATATATCCACTGCTTTAACTACAGATAAGTTTGGAAATGTTTATTTAGGAGGAAGCTATCTTTCTAATATCAACTTCCAGGGGGAAACTTTGCTTAATACTTCAAACTATCATGATCTTTTTTGTATAAAGTATGATAGCACTGGAAACAGGATATTTGCGTTAGGCCGAGGCACAGCAGAAGGTATGGAAGTGGTGGAAAAATTATCTCATGATGATGAAGGTAATATTTATCTACAAGGAATTGCAGATTTCCCTTTTGCTTTAGACAGCTGGACTGCATCCGGATCTTTTCTGGTTAAATTCTCTAATGGTGTGATCGGACATCCTATTGAATACAGAATCAATGCTGGAGGTCCTGATATCGATGCTGCGGATAAAAACTGGGAAAAGGATTATCAATTGCAACGTTCCGTTTATCTGGATCCTTTCAGCTCAAATCATACAACAGGAAGCTGGCATTATTGGCAAGGTATTAATACTACAGGAGCTCCTAATGTATTGTTTGGATCGAACAGATATGATTTACCTTTTGGCGGAGAACTGTCATATAACTTTCCTCTTTCAAACGGTATCTATAGGTTGAGTTTGTTTTTTGCAGAAAAGGTACCAGGAGTAACTCAAACGGGAGTGAGGATTTTTGACGTGAATGTTGAAGGTAAAGAAGTACTTTCTAATTATGATATTTTCGCAAGTGCTGGTTTCAATGCAGATAAAAAGAACTTTTATGTAAAGGTAACTGATGGTGTACTGGACGTAGATTTCATAAGAAATATCGGCAACCCTCAGGTGAATGGTATAGAAATAGTTTCATTGGAAACAGCAACGTTATATGCTTCCTCAAGATCTGCAGATCACATTATTCCAGCCACCAATGGAGGTTCAAAATACAATGTCTTCGGTAGAGATGCTGATGTAATATATATATCTTCTGAAGTAGAAAATACGCTTCCTGTGAATTTTAAAATATATGATATGCTAGGTAAGCTTGTGTATGAAGAAAATGTATCTTCATCTGATAAACAATTTAAGTTAGATACTAAGCAATTTGGTGATCAGCAAGGGCTTTATCTTATCAATCTTAATAATGAAGAAATTATTAAGATGATTAAATAGCTTTTTTGCATTACTTCATAATGCTCAATAAATAGAGTTTGAAAAGTGTTGTTGTTTTAAAATTTTAAAGCATGAAGATCTTATTTCTTCATGCTTTAAAATTTAAATATCTACAATGTTTCTTTAGGAGAATTTTTTATATTTATAATTAACTAAATTTTAAGTAAAATTTTTTAAAGCAAATGTCAGAAAAACCACCCTTTAAGATTGGAGAAGGCTATATAAGTAGTTATAGCTGTATATTCTTAGGATTATTATCATTGTTTGCAATTTTTTGTTTCCATTTTCCGGAACATTTTACAACACCGGAATTTCGTGAAGTATACACAGGTGAAATGATGAAGACCTTATTGATGGCTGTTATCATTGCTTCCTTCTTTTTTGCCACACTTGGCTTTTTGTTAAGTAAAAAGAAAAAGCTTCCTGTTATCGGAATTGTACTTTGCACACTCTCTGTAGCCTTGGGCGGTTTTGAAGTAAAATCAAGAGCTGTTGATAAAACAGCGTGGAGCATAGGCCTTGATTGGTTGTTAATTGATCTGTTTATACTTGCCTTGATTTTTATTCCTATAGAAATGGCATTCCCAAAACGGATAGGGCAAAAGAGATTTCATGCAGAATGGAGGACAGATCTTGTGTATTTTGCAATCAGCCATTTGTTTGTCCAGTTTTTCGGAGTTATCACGCAAGCACCTGCAAAGGTATTGTTTGGGCAATTAGGTCTTGATTCATTTCATAGATGGGTTCAGGGACTTCCTTTTGCAGTTGAGTTTTTACTTGCTTTACTGGTAACAGATCTGTTTCAATACTGGGCTCATCGTCTTTTTCATTCTCATGTGTATTTATGGAGATTTCATTCTGTGCATCATTCCACGCAATCAATGGACTGGCTTGCGGGTTCAAGGACACACTTTGTAGATATTTTTGTAACAAGATCAATTTCATTTATTCCTCTTTATATCTGCGGCTTTTCAACGATTACATTTAATACGTATATTATTTTTGTATCTATTCATGCAGTACTGATTCATGCCAACACAGGAATCAATTTCGGAATATTTAAATACATCTTTGTTACGCCTCAGTTCCATCACTGGCATCACAGTGATGACCCGAATATCTATGGTAAAAATTTTGCAATTCATTTCCCGTTCTTAGATAAAATATTCGGAACATATTATTTGCCTGGTAATGTATGGCCTGAAGGGACAGGAGTGAGGGAAGCAAATTATCCTAAAGGGTATTTTAAACAATTAGTTCATCCATTTACTAAAAGTCCATTTGATAAAGACTTAAATATGATTGATAAAAGTGAAAGATGATTTTTAAGTTTTTTAAGTGATAAGTTTTAAGTTGTAAGAAAATAAAGGAGTAGAAGGAGGAAGTTACAAATGAACTTTAATTGTTCTTCTTAATAAAAAGATTTAATTGATTAATTAAAAAGAGCCCACGTTTTTTAAGCGTGGGCTTTATCACTTAATTAACTGAATGTAATCCAATACGATTTCCTTCTGTATCTATTATATGCGAAATAAATCCATATTCACCTATAGGAGTTTTAGGGAATACGATTTTTCCTCCGCTTTTTTCAACTCTTGAAAGCTCATTCTGTATATCATCACAAGAGAAATATACCACTGTGCCTGATGAACTAGGTGTAGTTTCCTCGCCTTTAACCAAAGCTCCTCCTGAATTAGGACCATCATCAACCATGTCAAAAGTTGCCATCTCGAGATCATCCATTGGCATGTCGGTTAATTTTTTCTCAAAAACCGTACTGTAGAATTTTTTTGCTCTGTCCATTTCTTTTACTGGTATTTCAAACCAGCCTACTACGTTCCTTTCCATATTCTTTTATATTATAAAATGCCACTTACCAAGAAAACGAAACGCAATGAATATGGGTTCTCTATCGATAGTTATAAGGAATGTATGAACTCTTTGTGCAAGGATGAGGAGGGAAGCTTGTTTATGAACACTAACAAAAAAGGAGAACTAAAAATGTTCTCCATATGTTACTCACCTTTTTTATGCTTACGATTTTTTTTGCCAAAAAGCTTAAGTCTTTCCATGTACTTATAGTTATAAGTTTTGGCATTACTAGCCTTCTTTTCATGAAAAGCAGCACCTTTGGTTTCGTCCTGTTCGTCAGCTTCATTTTCTTTGTGACTTTTACGATCGCCTTCTATAATCAAGCCAATAGGTAACTCCTCAACCGGCAGGTTCTGACCAATCTCCTGTTCTATTTTTCTGATAAGAATCAACTCAATGTCAGTTGCAAATGAAAATGAGAGTTTTTCATTGTTTTGAGTTTCTTTTTTGATCCTGTCAATAAATAATACTTTGGAAGGAGGAATATCAAAATGAAAAATGAATGGAATATCTGCAGTATCAGTAATAGGATTTTCTTCATTTGAAACAACAAGCATTCTTATCTCAGAATTTTCAATAAAGGCGTCTAGCGAAGGAAGAGATGGATAGGAAGATCTATTTACTTTAAATAAAGCCACTTCTCCGGGATTCCTTTTATCAAGACTTTTGCAGATACTTTCTGCTGTTATTTTAGTATTGGCAAAAATAAGGACTTTAGAAAAAACTTCTGTATCCCTCATCAGAAGGTTAATCAGATTAAGCTTGGTCTTATAGTTTGGAACATGATAAAGGACCTGATCAATCACATCCATTTGTTCCATGCTGTCGATATCTACTTCAACAGTGTTGTAATGATTGAGAATAGGTTCTATCAAACGTTCCAATTTTTCATGATATACCTCAGAGAAAATAAGACGTTGGCATTTTAGAAGGCTCTCTGCTATTTGGAGAATGATTGTCTGAAACCCCTGCTTAATATGGCGTTCAGCATCATCTATAATAAATACTTTAAGCTGACTGAGGTTGATGCTGTTCTTGTAATACATGGCCTGTATTCTGTCTGGAGTGCCAACAACAATGTCTACACCTTTCTCCAACTCTTCTTTCAGACCTTCCATACCTGCTCCAGGAAAAATACCAAAATACCTCAGGTCAGTATTTTTACCCAACATTGTAAAGTGTTCAAGCAAGGCAAGTCCTGTATCTTTATCCGGAACTAAGACCAAAGCTCTGGGAGCTTCGCCCTGGGCATATTTTAAGCGCATCAGCGTTGTTAATACCAGAGAAGTAGTTTTTCCGCATCCTTCAGGACCAATACCAAGTAGATCCTGTCCTCCGAGAATCCTGGAAACTGATCTTGCCTGAAATTCTCTTATTCTACTGAATCCTGCATCCTGCATTGCAGTGATCAGTTGCTTGTTCAATTTTAATTGGTCCAAAGACATGTGGGAAGTATTTAATTTACAAAAATACAAAACTTATTTCTGCAAATAGTAAGAATACATGGCAATTACTTACATAATTTAATGTATATATAAGGCTAGGAAATATGCTTTCGTTTGAAAATCAAAGCTTTCATTTAATTGTTGTCAATCCTGATCTCGTTTGAGCACAAAAGAGAGTAAAGCGACACATAGGCCCAGAAATGAAATAATTAAGAAGGAAATCCTTAGGCTTGTTAAGCCTGCTACAATGCCAATAATGGGTGGGCCAATCAATAATCCGATAAAGCCAATAGAGGCAACTGCTGTGAGAGCAATTTCTGCGGGCACTTTGTTCGATTTTCCCGCAGCTCCATAAGCAAGTGGAACAACAGAGGAAACTCCCAATCCGATAAGCAAAAAGCCTATGGTCGCCGTTAATAGCTTTGGAAATATGATTGCAATAAGCAAACCGATTGTTATCAATAGTCCGCTGGCAAGCAGGGTTTGTTTTAATCCGAAACGAGTGGTATAGTTGTCGGCCAAAAACCTTCCCATTGCCATTGTTCCCATAAAAGCTGAGTAACCTACTCCAATCCAATCCTTTTCTGCTAAAACAACTTTTTTGAAGTAAACGCCACTCCAGTCAAACATAGCACCTTCACATGTCAAACAGCAAAAAGCAATGACTCCGTATATCAGAATTGATTTATCAGGTAATACGAATAGGGGAGCTTTACTTTTCTTTTTAATTGCTTTGGGAATAAAAAATGAGCAAATAGCAGCAATACTGAAAATAAAAAAAGTAACTATTAGAAAATGTATTGGTATTGAAACAGTTTTACTGATCATCAATGATCCCAGGGCTGCACCGCTGAATCCTGCAAGGCTCCAGAGACCATGAAACGATGCCATGATGGAACGATGATATAGTGCTTCCACCAACAATGCCTGGGTATTGACGGAGATATTTACTGTGTTGCTTGCAACTCCAAAGAGTAATAAAGCCAGAACTAATTCAAATTGATTTTCTGCAAGACCTATAAAGGAAAGGATCAATCCATAAGATATAATGGCAACCAAAACGACCTTACTACTCCCATATCTCGCCGCCAGCCATCCGGATAAAGGCATGGAAGCCAGCAAACCTGCAGGCAATGCAAACAAAACCATACCTAGTGAAGCTTCTGTTAGTTTTAATTTTTGCTGAATATCAGGAATTCTTGATGCCCACGTAGAAAAACAAAGACCATGCAGGAAGAATAGTGAACCTACTGCAATTCTTTGAGTTGTGCGACTATGTTCATTCATTGCCTCAGAATATAGATTTTGTTATGCTTGGAGAAATATTAATCTAAACTTATAAAACACAAAAGCAGAAAGAAAATCTTTCTGCTTTTTGTTTGTAATTAAATAGTTAAATTTTATTTCTTCTCAATATAATTATTCAATTCACTGATAGAGGAGGAGAACGAGAATACATCGTTCACTCTGTAATAATTTTGTTTATCTCCTGTAAAGTCATACAGGTATTTCGCAAGATCCAGCTTATCCTTTTCAAAAGAGAATAGAGTCATTAGCTCCACCACCTGTCCCGTTAATAAGCACCTTCCTTTTACTCCTTGCTTAGTAACCGTCATCATTGTTTCACTGAAGCTTTTTGAGGATATACTAGTTTTAAACCTTGAAAAATCATCACTTGTGAAACCTCCGTTTGTACATGAACTGCAAATAGCTGTATTAGAGTTTTGAATGCTGGTTGTATTATTGTCAGGCGTATTGCAGGCCTTTGCATTCATCGGTGAATGATTGTTGTTTAAATCTTTGGACGATAGAAATTGATCAAATTCTCTTTCATAGGTTGAAACTGAGAAAACAGAACTTACCATATAATATCCTGGTTTATCGCAAGTATAATCATATAGATACTTTGCCATATCAAACCTGTTTCTTTGTACATCCAATAACTTAATCAATTGAGTACATTGATTTACAGTAAGCATCTTAGGGCGAGCTACTTGCTGCATTAAGGATTTACGACTTGCCTCTGTTGGTTTGCTTTTTATCAGATTATATGATTTTGAAAATTCTTGTTCAGACATGCCATTCTTGTGGCATTTGTCTGATGAAGGATTTGAATGATTATTATTACTGTTGTTGTTTTGATTATTTCCTCTGCCGCCGGAATTTCCATTGCCTCCAGTATTATTTTGACCACTTCCGGAGTTTTGTTGATTAGCGGTGTTATTATTATTTCCGTTTCCATTATTTATAATGGTTGTATTATTAATAATAGTTGTGGAGTTATTGTTATTCGTTGTATTGTTTGAATTGTTGTTGGAATTGTTGTTGTTAACACTTGTATTATTAATCGCTGTTGAGTTGTTTCCTCCGCTATTATTGACATTATTACTTGAAGAGGCTATGTTGCTGCTTCCTCCTCCATTATTGTTGGAATCAATGTTAGTGTTTGATGCATTTACCTGGGTATTGGAGGTACCTTGAGTATTATTGTTATTATTGTCTGAAGAAGGATTACTAGTTGTATTATTGTTTGAGGGGTTATTGTTTGAAGTTGGATTTTCGCCCACAGTAACTATGTTATCTTTATTTATAGCATCAAATGGATTAGCGGTGATATAAAATAAGACATCGTTAAAATCATTGTCACTTCCCTGATCTCTTCTGGTATCTTCAAACCCAAGGATCAGTTTGTTACTACCTGATAAATTTAAAAGCACAGTATGAGCTTTATCTGTTTCTTTATTCTCGGGATTAAAAGCAGCATTGGAATAGATCAGGTAATTACCTTTAGTGACGTTTTCATTTCTCCATCCATCTGCGATTAAAAACCAACCAATGCCTGTATTGGCTGTGAAATTTCCAATTTTTACTGTATTTCCTGGGTTCAGATTACCTCCTCCTCCTGCTTGTGATGCATTAGGGAAAATGACAAAATAATCTTTTATATCAGATACTGATCGGGGAGGATTATTTATATCATAGGTGTAAAAACCCAAGCTGTTTTTCCACCCGGCAACTTCACCGACAAATGTAACCCAGACATCGGCTTGCTTGAAAAGTTTTAAATCTGTTTCTGCCTGTTTGGAAATATATTCAGGGTGAAATTGAGGGACAGGTTTTCTGTCCGGTAATGCTTCATTTATTTGCTTTAGTAATGCCTGATCCGGAGTAACTGTGGTTGTTTCCAGGTATTTAGGGGTTCCTTGTTGGTCATAGGATCCTAAATATTTAAAATTTTGAGCAAACGCTAAATTGGTTATAAGCGACAATGGAACAAGCCATTTTAAAAAGGAGGTTCTATAAAGCATAAATGCGTATAAGACTAATGTTTAGTTAGTTTATACGCAGACCTTTATAAAAAAGATTGTATTAGCTACTTGGAATTCTGAAAGAAATATTGACTAAACTTTAGTGTTTAGATTATTCGTAACTGATAATCTCTTGAATATTAGCTTTCATTCTACCCGCCATTTCATCAAAAGGAAGATCATTAAGGTCCTTGCCGAAAGGTTCTTCAATTTCTTCTGCAGTCAGAACGATGCTCATCATGACATAATACAGAATAATTTCCAGAGGTAAAGCTCCCCAGCCAAGATCGTTAGCAAGGCCAACAGGTAAAAGGATTACATAGATGTTAATGAAAAACTTAAGAAGCAATCCATAAGCAATTGGAATAGGGGTGTTTCTTATCCGTTCACATTTACCGCAAATGTCGATCAAAGTATTTACCTTGGTAACAAGAAGATATTGTTGCATATCAGTCAGCATCTTCTCTTTCCAAAGAATTTCAATCCTGGCCATAATAAGGTTAGCGATCGCAGAAGGTTTATGATGCGCCTGTTCAATAATTTTGAAGTCAGCATCTTCAAGGTCCTGCATGTCCTTCATTTTTACACCGCTTCTCAAATGTTCTTTAAGCGCATAAACAAAGGCTGTGAGCAAGTTTGCAATTCTCGTTTTTTCCTTGTTTCCAGGAGGTAATAAACCATTGATATCTATGGCAAAATTTCTGGAAATATTTACAAGTGCTCCAAGTTCTTTTCTTGCTTCCCACCATTTATCATAAGCAGTATTATTCCTGAACACGAGAAGTAAACCCAGTGCAGCACCCATATATCCAGGCAGTGCATTACTTATCTGGATATGAAAGATATCCTTCTGTTCCATGTAAAGTAATACTGCTGTAACGGCAGTAATATATACAAGGCCCCTTAATAATCTTTTAATTAATGAGCTTTTGAAGGAGAATAATAATCTTATGTCTTTAGGGCTGTATTTTATACCTAGAAAACGTTTCATCAAATCTTCTCTTTATTCATTACTTGAGCCTGACCATCAATGATGATTTTACCAGTTTCCTTATCAATGACTTTGGTTTCAATTATTGCCTGGTGCTTGTCTCTGTTTACTTCCAGAATGGTCAATATTGCTTCATAGGAAGTGCCGGCGTACATGGGGCGTTTGAAGTTGGCTTCCTGTTTTAGATAAATTGTTCCTTCGCCGGGGAAATTCATTCCAAGTATTTTGGAGAAAATACTGGTACCAAGTATACCGTGAATGATAGGCTTTTTAAACGCTGTTTTAGAAGCATAGTCAGAGTCCAGGTGCACAGGATTATGATCTCCTGACACCTCGGCAAATCTGATTACTTGTTCCTGTGTGAATGAAAACACTTCAGAATAAACCCGACCCAAATCAAGCATAATTAACCGATTGTTTTCTTAAGCGCGTTTACAAGCTCTTCTGTTTTTTCAATAGAATAAGCAGGGAAGTTCGCAATTCTTATTTGTTTTTCTTTATAACTGCTATAGCCGCTGCCCACTGCCAGATCAAATGGTTCCAGTTTCTTGTTAACTTCAGGCGCTGGTATGGCAGTGTTGGCAACAATGGTAGTCTTTGATCTGTGAGCAGGGTCTTCAACTCCGAAAGAGAAGTTATTGCTGTCTTTTATATAGCTATAAAGCATGTCAGCTTTTACTTCAGTTTCTTTTCTGATGGTTGCAATTCCTTTCTTATTCATATCCTCAATTACTTTACCAAGCAGAAATATATTCCAGACATTTGGAGTTTCCGGTGTCTGGTTATCTTTTGCTTTGCTTAGAATAGAAGATATGGTATGGTAAGTTCCTGTCAGAACTTTTTTAGCTTCCAGTTGCTTCGCCTTTTCAATCACTCTGTCATTTAGAATCCACACTCCTAGTCCTGCAGGAAGCCCAAAGCATTTCTGCACAGAGAAAAAGGTTGAATCTATTTTAGTAAAGTCAAACTCAGGATAGGGGAGAGATGAAACAGCATCGACAAATAACAGAGCTTCTTTGTTTTTTTCTCTTATCTTGTTGATATCAGATACAGGCATAGAAACACCTGAACTGGTCTCATTCTGTGTAAGGCAAATAGCTTCGGTTTCAGAAGGTATTTCAATATTCTCAGGATAGAAACCTTTTCCAAAAGCAGCTTCAGCTTTGAAAGCTTTTTTTCCAAGCTCTCCTGAGAATTCATAGAACCTTTTTGAGAAACTACCATTCACACAGTGAAAGCTTGTATGCTCAACACAGTTCTGGATAATTCTTTCCCAGATCTCAGTAGCACTGGAAAGGAAAAATATCTGATAATTGTCAGGTATGCTCAAAAGAGTTCTGAGTCCGTCTGTTGTATGTTTATACAACTCCTGGAATTGCTTGCTTCTGTGAGATATAACTCCGATTTTTTGCTCAAGCGCTGTTTGAACGTGAGCAGGTACTGTCGGGTATAGCTCAGATGGCCCTACCGTGAAAAATGTCTTTTTTACCACTGTTGTTATTAATACAAAATTCTAAACTTGATTGTGTTGTTGATAGCTTTAAGCTCCTGTATTACCTGCTTGTCGTATTCCTTGTTAATGTCTGTAATCACGTATCCGACACTCTCATTGGTTTTCAGGTATTGGCCAAGGATGTTGATATTGTGTTTTGCAAGTACATTGTTGATTTGTGCAAGGATGCCAGGAACGTTCTCATGCAGGTGAATAAGTCTGTGCGCATTGTTCAATTCAGGTAACTGAATATTCGGAAAGTTCACACTCTGGAATGTATTTCCAGTATTGATATAATCCAATATTCTGTTAGGTACAAAGCTGGCAATATTGAACTGAGCTTCTTCAGTACTTCCTCCGATGTGAGGAGTCAGGATTACATTTGGAAGACCTCTTAGTTCGTTTATAAATTCTTCGTTATTGTTTTTTGGCTCGTAAGGGAAAACGTCTGCGCTTGCACCTAAGATTTTTCCGCTCTTTAAATTCTCTGCCAGAACCGGAACATCTACTACATGGCCACGGCTTAGGTTAAGGAATATTACACCTTCTTTCATTAGGTCAAATTCCTTCTTACCGATAAGGTTTTTGTTGCTGGCTCTTCCATCAACGTGTAAAGAAATGACGTCAGCAAGGCTTAACAATTCATTCAGACTAGAGCATTTTTTAGCATTACCCAATTGAAGTTTTTCTACTATGTCATAATAGTAAACTTCCATACCCATAGATTCCGCAAGAACAGAAAGCTGAGATCCAATATTTCCGTAACCAACAATACCTAGTTTTTTACCTCTTATCTCATAGCTGTTTTTAGCAGATTTATCCCATTTACCCTGATGCATTTTATTACTCTTTTCAATGGTATTTCTGTAAAGCATGATGATTTGTCCGATAGCCAGTTCTACCACACTTCTGGTATTGCTGTACGGGGCATTGAAAGCCGCTACACCGCGTTGCAGGCAAGACTTAAGATCTATCTGGTTAGTACCAATACAAAATGCACCAACTGCGATCAGTTTATTTGCACTTTCAAGTACTTTTTTAGTTAACTGAGTTTTTGATCTGATACCAAGGATAGAGACGTTTTTGATACGTTCACAAAGCTCATCTTCATCTAACCCGCTTGAAATAACTTCAACTTTGTATCCTTCGCTTTTGAATAATCTTAAAGCCTCTGGGTGGATGTTTTCAAGAAGCAATACACTTATTCTGTTTTTAGGATAAGAGATTGCCATTGGAAGGTTGTTCTGATAAAGGAATTCATCAAAGCTTGGCGCAATGTGCTCAGCTTTAGCAAGCACAGCATCTCTTTCAACATTCTCAGTAAATGCGTAAAATTTGTTTGCAAGACCAGCTTCTTTGATTTCGTAATCTGTATATCCATCACCGATTACATATACATCACCTTTAAGGTTTAAAGCTTTTAATTGCTGTATTTTACCTTTGTCAAGACATAGTACATTGTTTTTGTCAAACCCCGTAATATTACCTTGATCATCAAATACAAAAGTATTAGCGTAAATATTTTCTTCTTTTATTCCGAATTCAGTGACAATAGGGGTAATGAATTCTTTGAAGCCACTGGATACGATAAGTATATTATCAGAAAAGTCTTTGAAAAACTCTCTGTTTCTCTTCACTGATTCAGAAACCTTCGTTTTAAGTCTTCCGATTAGAGGAAGAAGGTGTCTTTTATTCGCTCTCAACAACTCAAGTCTTCTTGTAAGATTCTGAGTGAACGAAGCTTTTCCCTCCATTCCGCTGTTTGTCAGCTCGACGATTTCTTTTAAAATTTTATCTTTTTGCGGATCACCGTCAAGTGAAATATCTCCCAGTTCGTCAAGAGCTTCTACTTGTGTGAAAGTGCTGTCAAAATCGATGATGAAATACTTAATATTCTCCATTTTGTTTCCCCAGAAAATTTTTAAGGCGCTAATTTCTTTATTTTTTACCAATAATGGAATTTAAAAAAGCTTTTATTTTAATCCTTGCAGCTAAAACCGAATTATAAATACTCCTAAAAGGCTAATTTTGGCGGTTTTGTACAGGTTATTTCTTGATAATTAAATTGTTACAAAATTTAAAAGCAAATCCCACATTGGTTCAAAGGGAAAACAAAAAGGAAGGCAAAAACCTTCCTTTTTATGTTATCTGACTGTAATACAGTGTTTAAAATCTTTCCTTCTTTTTGCCAGCAGTGGCAGTCTTGAATTCAGCTATATTGATATAGTCTTTGAATTCCCAATCAGTTTTAGCTTTTTCACAATAAGCAGGATTGTCCTCGCAAGCCCTTTGAAGATTTTCTGTGACCATTTCTTCATTATGGGTTCTGGCACCTATCACAGCCAGAGCATAAAATCCATTTGGGTCATCCGGATTGGTATTGGTGTAACTGTCCAGATCTTTTTGAGCATCTGCGTAATCCTTTAAAAGTAGCGATACTACTCCTTTATTATATTTTACCGCCGGTAGTTTTTCTTCAGCTAATTTAAATTCTTCCAGTGCTTTTTTGTATTCACTTTCTTTAGCATATACAAGTCCCAAATTATAATGGGCTTCCGGACTTTTCTTCTCTTTAAGTGATAGTTGAAGGTATTTTATTGCTTCTGGGTAATTACCTTCCTTCATATAAATGATACCCAGGTTGTTCAACATACAATGATTATGAGGATTTTTCTCCAGCTCAGCAAGGTAGTGTTCTCTTGTACCTTCAACCTTGGCCTTTCCTTCAGGCGACTCCATGTTTATTGTATTGTCCAGTGCGAAGGTATCAGGTCGAGGTATTTTGTAAAAGGCAAGAAACATCGTCTTTTTACCCTCATGGTTGAAGTTGCCTGCTTCCTGATCTATCCATTCTCCCTCTTTGAATACTTGATTTACAGGCATCTCAGCAGTGGCCTCACTTGCTTCAGCAATAGTATCTTCAGCGGTTAGGTGTGATCCGGATACAATAATATTTGTCCTTCTTAGCGGAGCCAGATAAGGTACAAGCTTATCCATTCCTCCTGCAATTTTCAGTATTCTTTCTTCCTTAAGATCAGAATCCATAGAAGAACCTGCAATTTCAATAATTTCTCTTTTCTGATCTATGCTGAAATCAGAATGTTTTATACTTTCCTGAAGTCCTTCCCAATCCTCTGCAACTATACTTACCTTGATTTTATCTTTTAATTTTTTATAAAGAGAAGGTGACGTTGTTCTAATTTCATCTTTGACAAGTTGTTCAAGCTTGGTAGCTCTTTCTTTGGCAAGCAATTCATTCCTTTCCAGCTTTCCTTCCGGAGATGCAAAACCTTTTATCTCAATAGAAGAAATATCCTGCTGATCAGAAATAAAGCTCCTGAAAGTTGAATAGTCCGATTTCTCCATTGATTGAGCATTCAGATCATAGATGTTTTGCGGGAAATTGAATTGAGCTATAAGTTTAAGTGCTTCCTGTTTTTCTGATTTAAGAGGAAGAAAGTATCCGTCTGAACTTAATAACTCGCCACTCTTAAGGCAACAGTATGCCAGGTTTTCCAATGTCTTAAACTCATATTCATCGGCGTTCTTATCGAAATAATATTGTCTGGCACTCATATATTTTCCCATCATATCAGGGTGAAATGGCGCAGAGAAAGTAAAGGTGCAATCGGCATCAGTGGGGACATCCACTTCACAATGAACACCATCTACAGCTATAGTGTCTAAATGATGACCAGCTATTTCAGGTACTATATAATATTCAGATTTGAACTCTAGGCCTGAATTTTCAGGAATGATAACCTGGGCATTGAATCTTATACTATCTCCATGTACTTCCAGTACTCCAGGTTTTACTTCTACTGTGGCTCCTTCAAATTTTTTTTTCTCCGTGTTTTTGCAGCTTTCCAGGAGTCCAAGTGAAACTAGTAAAATTAAATAATAGACAACCTTTTTCATGCACTTCTCCATCTTTAAGTCTGTAAGTTTAACAGTCCCTAAAAATGGAATGTTATTAAGTGAAAGTTTGTTGTGCGTAATTTGTTGATTTAATGCTTGTTGTGACAGAGGGGATGTGAGGGGGAGTATCCTCAAAAATATAATAGTTGTGTTTGATTCAGTTAAAAATAAAAAGGCCAAAACGGAATGTTCTGGCCTTTTTATCTATTAGGTGTTACCCCCCAGTATTATTTAAGATTCATATCATTGATAACACTTTCAATTTTCTTGTCAAGTTCAATATTTACTTTGTCGTAGTCTTCTTTTTTACTCAAAGGTGTATTTACGCTAATGTAGAACTTGATTTTAGGCTCTGTACCTGAAGGTCTGGCAGAAACAAGCGTTCCATCTTCTGTTAAGAATTGAAGAACATTTTCTTTTGGCAGATTGGTAGGAGTTTCCTTGCCTGTCTTAAGATCTTTGATTGTTTGTGCCTGATAATCTTTCAGCTGAATAAGAGCAGAACCTGCAACAACTTTAGGAGGGTTGTTTCTAAGGTCTTTCATCATTTGCTGTATTTCTTCAGCTCCGGATTTGCCCTTTTTGGTAAGAGAAATAAGTTTTTCTTTATAGAAGCCATATTTCACATACATGTCACGCATCATGTCAAATAAGCTAACACCTTTATCTTTAGCATAGGCTGCCATTTCAGCAATAAACGCGCAAGACGAAATAGCATCTTTATCTCTCACCTGATCTCCTACAAGATAACCGTAACTTTCTTCTCCGCCTCCTATAAACAGCTCTTTACCTTCAAGCTCTCCGATGAGTGCTGCAATATATTTAAATCCTGTAAGAGTATTATAGCATTTCACACCATTGTCTGCAGCAATTTTATCTATCAGATAGGTAGTAACTATAGTCTTAACAATAAACTCTTTTCCTTTAATCTTACCAGCTTCTTTCCATGCATTGATAAGGTAATTCAAAAGTAAACTTCCTGTCTGATTACCATTTAACAATTGAAACTCACCTTTGTGGTTTTTAACTGCAATACCTACACGGTCAGAATCAGGGTCTGTTCCCATAAGGATGTCAGCATCAATCTCTTTTGCTTTTTTCAATGCAAGTGAAAGTGCATCTGGCTCTTCCGGATTTGGATAAACAACTGTTGGGAAGTTACCATCTGGCTTAGACTGCTCTTCAACAACATTGATATTGGTGAATCCGAATTTCTTCAATACATCTGGCACAAGCACGATACCTGTTCCGTGGATAGGAGTGAAGACAATTTTTAAGTCTTTTTGTCTCTTGATTGCATCTTTGGAGATAGACAAAGAATGGATCATATCAAGATATTTGCTGTCTATTTCTTCACCTATATTTTCAATAAGCGCATCATTTCTCTGGAATTTGATATCGCTTACATCTTTAATATTCTGTACTTCGGTAATTGTATTCTTATCATGAGGAGCAATCATTTGAGCTCCGTCTTTCCAATAAGCTTTATATCCGTTATATTCTTTCGGATTGTGAGAAGCTGTAAGAACCACTCCACTGTGACATCCAAGCAGTCTTACTGCGAAAGAAAGCTCAGGTGTAGGTCTGAGTGCTTTGAAAAAATAAACTTTAATACCATTTGCAGAGAAAACTTCTGCTGTAATTTTAGCAAAGTAATCGCTGTTGTTTCTACTATCATGAGCAATAGCAACCTTAAGTTGCTCACCCGGAAAGCTTTTCTTCAGATAATTGCTTAAGCCTTGGGTCGCCATCCCGATTGTGTATTTGTTCATTCTGTTTGAACCAACACCCATGATACCTCTAAGACCGCCAGTACCGAATTCGAGATCTTTGTAAAAACTGTCAATCAGCTCGTCTTCTTTTCCTCCTTTAATAAGACCTTTGATTTCATCTTTCGTCTGACTATCATAGTTGCCATTCAGCCACTGATTAATCCTGTCTTTCGTTGCTTTGTCGATTTTTGTTGACTCAATTAATGTGCCTTCCATATTATTTTTCAAAAATTGTGTTTTATAAAAAGATCTTGCTCTCAAATTAAGAACAATGCAAGAATAATTAAACTCATTTGTACGAAAATAGTTAAGAGGTAGTTTAAATTTTTGTAAAAATTAAATTTTAGAAAGAATACGTTTACTTTTTTTAATTAAAATTTATTTAGAGATATATTTTTGAATAATTTGCAGTCCTTAATTTTAATGAAACTGAATTAGGTCTTATGGACACGTTACAACTCAATAAAGCATTGAATGCTATTGTAGAAAAGAAGAATCTTCTAGGAACTTTATCTTATGATGATAAGAAATATGATAAAATAGAAGAAGAGCTTCATGATCTTGAAGATGACTTTATGGACAACTTCGGGGATGACCTTGAAGAAATACTACAAGATGTTCATGATGAAAAGTGCCCTGATAATGAAGTTCTTATGCCAATAGCTTACCTGGGTAATAAGTATAAGGAAGTGGGAAAAAATGCTGACGGATCTAAAATCTATGAGGCACTTCCTAAAGAAGGCGTAATGGTGGATGTAGATGACTTTGCAGGCAAGGATACAAGACTCGTACTTATCCCAAATCCTACAAGACTTGAACTGATCATTGATGGTAAGAAAAAAGTTGTGCTTTGGGAAGCAGAAAAAAGTTCTAAGTAATATGAACTAAGTTATAAGTAGTAAGATGTTAACAGACTATAATTTTTATAGTCTGTTAACATTCCTATTAAAGGCTATAGCCTAATTTTTTTCTTACTCTTTCAAGGACTGAGGTTGCAATGACAGATGCTTTTTCTGCTCCGATTTTTAACCTGTTTTCAAGCTCTCCTTTGTCATTCATAAATTTGTTAAATTCTTCACGTTCCTTAGAATAGGTAGAAACAATGGTATCAAACAGTTCTTGTTTTGCATGGCCATATCCGTAACCACCTGCTTCATATTTTCCTCTTACCTGTTGTATATGCTCTTCTGAGGCAATTAGCTTAAATATGTTGAATACATTACAAGTATCAGGATCTTTCGGTTCTTCAAGACCTTTGCTGTCCGTAACTATGGTTTTAACTTTTTTCAGAAGTTCTTTATCTGGCAAAAAGATATCAATATAATTATCATAGGATTTGCTCATCTTTTTCCCATCAACCCCCGGCACGGTCATGACCTGCTCGTCAGTTTTGGACTGCGGAACCACAAAGGTTTCACCATAAGTTTTATTAAAGGTTGTTGCTATATCTCTTGTAATTTCAAGATGCTGCAACTGATCTTTTCCTACAGGGACAATCTCCGCATCATAAAGTAGGATATCGGCAGCCATAAGCACCGGATAGGTAAACAGACCTGCATTTACATCTGATAATCTGCTCGATTTATCTTTGAATGAATGCGCATTGGCAAGCATCGGATAAGGAGTGAAACAATTCAGATACCACGCAAGCTCACATACCTGAGGAACATCAGACTGTCGATAGAAAATATTTTTATCAGTATCGAAGCCAAATGCAAGCCATGCAGCTGCCACTGCGTAAGTATTTTCTCTTCTAACTACCGGATCCTTTATATTTGTAAGCGTATGAAGGTCTGCAATGAAAAATAAAGATTCATTTTTTTCGTTTGCAGAAAGTTTGATGGCAGGTAATATTGCCCCTAATAGATTACCTAAATGAGGTTTACCTGTACTTTGAATACCTGTTAAAATTCTTGACATAATGCGGCAAAAATAGAAAAAAACTCCATTGGGAGCGAAATTTCTCTATAGGAACCCATTATTATATGATTAAAGTTCTGAATCAACAGAAAATTGCACAGTTTTTGACTTGATTGCTTAAATTAACGGATTCATTTTTATAAAAAAATCATTGTAGTTCAATATGAGACGCATAGCATTATTCTCCTTTGTATTCTCCTTGCTGGCAGGTCAGCTTTTCGCTCAAAGCGGTAAGTTTGAATTTGAGGAAACCACACACGATTTTGGAAATATCCATGAAGAAAATGGAAAAGTTTCTCATGAATTTAAATTTACGAATAAGGGTTCTGCTCCTCTTTTAATCACAGAGATTATCCCTTCATGCGGCTGTACTACACCCACATGGCCTCAGGAGGCAGTAGCCCCAGGACAATCAGCTGTTATAAAAGCAGAATTTGATCCAATGGGAAGACCTGGGGAAATTCATAAAACCCTTACCATCAAAGCCAATACCGAACCAGCTACCACTGAAGTTTACCTTACCGGAATGGTAATCCCTAAACCGAAAACCCTAGCGGAAGAATTTCCGGATTCATTAGGAAGCATAAGATTAGCATCAAGGTATATGAACCTGGGGGGGATTACTAATAAAGAACCTATTACTAAAGAATTTGGAGTATATAATGATGGAGCGTCTGCTGTTACTTTTAAGGCAGTCCAGGGGCTGCCTAAACATATGAAAGTTGCTTTTGAACCAATGACTTTGCAGCCTAAACAAAAAGGACTTATTAAAATAACCTATGATGCCAAAGCAAAGAATGACTTTGGAGGTGTTTCGGATAACTTCGACCTTATTTCTGATGATAAAAATGGTACTAAAACTACTATAACCGTAAATGCGACCATTAATGAATATTTCCCTCCAATGGATGAAGCTCAGATAGAACAAGCACCGCGTCTGGAGTTTACTAAGACTGTACATGATTTTGGAGCTGTGAAATCTGATAAAATTGTTGAAACGGAGTTTGAATTTACAAACACAGGGAAGGAGGACTTAATCATCAGGAAAGTGAAATCCAATTGTAGTTGTATTGTAACAGCACCTCCTAAAAGTGCTATTAAACCAGGAGCAAAAGGAAAAATAAAAGTATCATATAACTCTGCTGGAAGAGAAGGCGCAGAAAGTAAAACCGTGACTGTGTATAGCAATGACCCAAGGGGAGCGAATCAGGCACTGATAATACGGATGAAGGTAGGGCAGGAGTAAAAATTGGAAAGCATAACATAAAACGGGATCAAGAAATTGGTCCCTTTTAATTTGATGAATTTTAAAAGCAATTTTTGGGGAAGTTAAAACAAAATGCCCTTCAAAATTTTATCATTAGAGTAAAACAAATGAATTCAGAATAGATGTGTTTTCATTTGATTAATTAAATTAGCAATTTCAATTTTTGTATAGAATAAATTATATGGTACGAATAACTGTCATTTTTACATTTTTAATTTTCCTTACGTTTCAGCTTTTCGCTCAAACGGGGGTACTTCAGTTTGAAGAAACAACCTTTGATTTCGGTTCAATCAATGAAGAAAAAGGGCCCGTTTCTCATGAATTTAAATTTACCAACAAAGGATCTGCACCTCTTGTGGTCAGCGAAGTAAGAGCATCCTGCGGATGTACTACGCCTGCCTGGACAAAGGAGCCTGTTATGCCTGGGCAAACAGGTGTGATCAAAGCTCAGTTTGATCCTACAAACAGACCAGGTGCTTTCAATAAATCATTAACAATAACAGCTAATACGGAGCCTGCGACCAATGTAGTATTCATAAAAGGAACAGTAATTCCAAAACCTAAAACTCCGACAGATGAATTTCCTGACACACTTGGTAGCCTTAGAGTCACTTCAAGGTATTTGAATCTGGGAGGTCTGACAACAAAGGAACCTGTAGTAAGGGAGTTCGGAATTTATAATGATGGAGAAACTCCTGTTACTTTTCAAGCAGCTCAGTCGGTACCTAAACATATGAAAGTTTCTGTAGAACCTGCTACACTTCAGCCAAAGCATAAGGGTGTTATTAAGATCACTTATGATGCTAAAGCGAAAAATGATTTTGGGTATGTTAATGATAATTTTACTCTTGTTTCCAATGATAAGAAGGGTGGAAGAAAGAATATAAACGTAGTGGCAACTATCAATGAGTATTTCCCTCCAATGAATCCGGAGCAATTGTCTCAGGCTCCAAGATTATCGTTTGATAAAACCGTTCATGATTTTGGTCCTGTTAAAGCTGGTTCTATATCAGAAACAGAATTTGAATTTACAAATACTGGTAAGCAAGATCTCATCATCCGCAAAGTAAAAGCAAGCTGTGGATGCACTGCCGGAACTCCGGAAAAGACACTTTTGAAACCAGGAGAGAAAAGCAAGATTAAAGTTACATTTAACTCAGCAGGTAGGGAAGGTGCAGAGACTAAAACGGTAACGATATACAGTAACGACCCTCAAGGCTCGAATCAGACTTTGACTATAAAGGCGAAGGTGAGTAAGGAGTAGAGATAAAGTTAAATTTGATATATGATTAAAATAGCCTCGATATTCGAGGCTATATTAATTATGTACAAAAGCTTGATAATTTTTATCTTATGAAAAAGACAATTTTAACACTATTGGTCATAATCTTAATCTTTAATTATGCCAAAAGTCAAAATCGTCCTGACAATTTACTGGTTTTTATTGGGGAGAAAATCGAGGTTAAATATTCTCCTGAAGAGGAAAAATTAAATGTGGATACATTAATAAAAGGAATTGACACAATTTTTTCCAGACATATTTCAATGGACAACATGTACATAGCGAAATATAAAATCTTAAGGCTTGTGCATGGTAATTTTAAAAGGGATACAATAGAGTTTACTGTTTTTGATCATTATGGTTTTCCCCGTTTCTCAAAGTATCAAACTGTGTTATTGTTTGTTTCATATAATGATGGAAAGTTATATCATGAAAAATATCAATACTATGACTTGTATTTAACTCCAAGCGGAAAATGGGCAAGTCCATATTCAACGAATGACTATAATCATGCATATAAAGACAGCATTACAGTTAAGCCGGAGAAAATCCAATTTAAAAATGAAGTTTCATTTCCCGTTTCTAATCTTAGCAATAATGAAATAAAAAGATGGTATCCAAAACCGTATTTTGAAATTAAAAATGACAGAGCAATTGCTGTCTATGGAAATTACGTTGAAGATTTATTTAAACTCAAGCAACAAACCATATTAAAGGCAAGAGGAATTTATTAAATGGAAGAATGGCTTCTTTACTGGCAAGATTTGTTACACCTTAATATAAGGTATCTGGATGAAAGAACGATCACATAACAAATTTTTAAACCACAAACTGAAACCCCACACCATGCACATTGCGAATGCATATGGTCGTATCTTCTTTAAGGTACTTTCTTAGTTTAGCAATAAAAACATCCATACTTCTTCCCATAAAATAATCATCATCTCCCCAGATTTCTTTCAGCATCTCTTCTCTTTTGATCAATTGATTTTGATGGGTACAAAAGAATCGAAGTATATCACCTTCCTTTTGTGTGAGCGTATAAATTTCTTTTGGAGAAGTAAGCTTAAGATTTTTGTAATCAAAAGTAAATAGTCCGAATTTATAAAAAGGCTCGACATCCGATAAGCCTGAACGTCTGAGGAATACAGCAATCCTCATTAGGAGCTCCTCTACACTGAATGGTTTCGTAATAAAATCATCTCCACCGGTTTTGAAGCCCTGGAGTCGGTCTTCTTTCATAGACTTTGCACTGATAAAAAGAACAGGGATGGCTTTATTCAGCATTCTTATTTCTTTGGCAACTGTAAAGCCATCAATAGCAGGCATCATAACATCAAGAAGACACAGATCAAACTTTTCCCTTTTAAAAAGCTTAAGTGCATTTTCACCATTGGAAACATGTACAACTTCATAGCCATTTAATTCCAGATGATCCTTTAAAACAAAGGCAAAGCAGTCATCATCTTCTGCAAATAAGATTCTTAGTTTCATTTATTTCTGGGAAGAGTAACCGTAAAAACACTGCCTTTCTCAATCTGACTTTTCAATTCAATCTGACCATTATGGGCTTTCACAATGTTTTTGACGTAATTAAGTCCAAGCCCAAATCCCTTTACATTGTGCACATTTCCATTAGGCACTCTGAAAAATTTTTCAAAGATCTTTTTTTGATACTCTAGCGCTATACCAATACCATTATCTGCCAGTCGAATTATGATGCCTGAATTATTTTCTTCGGTAGTCACAATCACCTTAGGATCCTTTTCACAGTACTTAACTGCGTTATCAAGCAGGTTAAAAACTATATTAAGCAAGTGCAGTCTATCACCTATAAAGATGGGATCTTTAGCTAAAAAATTACACTCAATAGTAGGGTCATTAATATTTCCGGAAGAACTTATTTTAGACAAGGCTTCATGAATCAAATCGTGAATATTAACTTGTTCATGCTTCAGCGGAATGCTGCCTTTATCTATTTTGGCCATCTGAAGCACCCTTTCTACATGCTGATTAAGCCTGTGAGCCTGACTTTCAATGATGGCCGCATAGCTGTTAAGCCTTTGTGGGTTGTCTACAATTTTGCTATCCTTTAAAACTTCACAAGATATCAGTATAGTTGATAGTGGTGTTCGAAACTCATGAGTCATGTTATTGATAAAATCTTTTTGAATCTCTGACAGTCTTTTTTGTTGAAATACCACAAACAAAACATATGCAAAGAATATAATTACAACTATGAGAATGATGGTTGAATACAGCCACAGCTTCATACCGGAAAAGAGAACTTTTTCTCTTTCAGGAAAATAAACACTGAAATAAAAGTTGTCGTAGTTCCACTTTGGTAAATTTCCCGTCATTGTCGCTGAACATTCCGAAGTACTGTCAAAGCAGACCATTCCCTTTCCGTCAATCCTTTTTCCCATACAATCATATATGGAATAAAATATATCGGTTTTTATTCCCTCTTTTAGAAATTCGTTTCTTAACAAACCTCCCAGGAGATTAGAATCTATTTTGTCGTTTACTTTAACGGTAAAAAAATCGGGACTTATTTCTAAAACAGGATCAACAAGGGGAGAGGTATTGTGATTGTACTTAAGGATATTTTCTGCAACATTTTTTAAACTTAACCTCACCGTCAGGTCAAATTCCTTCTCTTTTAATTCATAGTTTTTGATTACCCAATACGCTTGTATAAGTAAAATTCCTATGATAGATAAGGTACCGACAATTAATATAAGTCTTATTGTATTCCTGCTCATTACCGAAAATAATTAATTTCTTAATCATTAATTAAAATTTAACAAATCATTAACAATTGTTAAGATTTTAATAACAAGTGTATTAGGTGTAAAGCGAGATATTTACATAAAAATAAAACTTATGAAAAAAGTATTTTTTGCCTGCATATTATTGTGCTCTGTAAATCTGACCCAGGGTCAGTATAAAGAAGAGCCAGCAATTATCCTTGAGATATCTCATATGAAGTGGGATCAAAAGGTGATCAACTTAGGGAAGATAAAACTTAACAACCCCAGCACAGCTACTTTTCGATTTACAAACAATGGAACCAGTCCACTTATTGTAAGTGATGTTAAGGCTTCTTGTTCCTGCACGGTTGCTGAATTTACCAAAGAGCCAGTGGGACCGGGAAAATCCGGGCAAGTGAAAGCTCAGTATAATGCTTCTAAACTTGGATCCTTTTCTAAAACTGTAACTGTATATTATAATGAAGAAGGAGGGATGGAAACGCTGACTATTGAGGGAGAAGTTGTAGAGTAATAAATTATATTCTAAAGAAAATGAATAACCCACTGCTTTGAGTGGGTTATTTATTTACAATAAATCATATTTTTTTAATTTCTTTCCAACATCAGTCTGTAAAAGGTAATAGCTTCCATATAATTTTTAGTACTTATTCTCTCGTTATTTCCGTGTATTCTTTTAAGATCGTCTTTCTGAAGATCCCACGGATTAAATCTGTAGATGTTTTTACTAATGCTCCTGTAATGCTTCGAATCTGTAGTAGCCAGCATTAAGTATGGAGAAACTACTGCCATTGGAAATACTTCCGAAACTGATTTACTGATTAATTTGAAAGCTTCATTATGAGGATCAGAAATCTCCGAAGCTTCAATTTGATCCGGAAGGACTTTGAGTTCTATAGCTGGATTATTAATAGTTTTGGTAATGTAATCAACTATATACTGAAGTGTATCTCCGGGAAGTGTTCTCAGATTTACTACAGCTCTTGCTTTCATGGGAAGTACATTTTCCTTTGTACCCGCATTGAATATCGTTGGTGCCATGGTGGTCCTAACAGAAGCATTGGTACTTTCAGTTTTACCCATTTGACTTGTGATAACCGGCTTCAGCAATTTGTAATTAGCAAAAACAATCTTCATAGGATATTCCATTTCAGGAGCTGTGAACTTAAATAGCTGTTCTGTAGCACCAGCAATTTTCGCAGGAAAAGGATGCTTCTGAAGTTCTGCTATCGCTGCACTTAATAATCCAACAGAAGTTTGAGCAGGTGGCATAGAGCTATGGCCGCCGTCTGTTTCAATAGAAAGTTCAATACTAAGATAACCCTTTTCCGCAATGCCTATCACAGCTACTGGAGCTTTTACGCCTGGCATGATGCCATGAATGATTGTTCCTCCTTCATCCAAAACATATTCAAAAGTGATCCCACGACTTTTAAGTACTTCAGCCATCTTCTTGTTTCCATTATCACCACCTAGTTCTTCATCATGACCGAATGCAAAATAGATGGATCTTTTAGGCTGATAGTTTTCTTTCAGAAGCGATTCGACAGATTCTAGGATTGCAAGCAAAGCACCTTTATCATCCAGTGTTCCCCGTCCATAAATGTATCCATCGTGTAAGTCTCCGGAAAAAGGCTCTTTTTCCCAGTCACCGCTGGGTGGCACTACATCCTGGTGAGCCATAAGAAGTATAGGGGCAAGCTGTTTGTCTTTACCTTCCCACTGAAACAGCAGACTAAGTCCGTGATTTTCTTTCTTTAGTCTACTATGTACTAAAGGAAAGTTCTGTTCAAGAAATTGGTGAAACTCAAGAAACTTAGAAGTATCGGTCTTATCATTTTCATATGACACTGTTTGAACCTGCAGCCCCTTACTTAATCTGCTCAGAGCCGATGTGTCGGAGTAAAGCCTGGCTTGTTTTATATTTTGGGGTTGCATGCTTTTTAAAGTGAACGTATTAAAAAGCAGAACTGCCACTACCAGTATAACCAGTAGTAGCAGTATAAGTGCGATAGTTCTCATATTATATTATTTAAAAGCAGAAATGCCTGTAATGTCACTACCTGTAATGAGTAGATGAATATCATGAGTTCCTTCATAAGTTAGAACGGATTCAAGATTCATCATATGGCGCATGATCGGGAACTCTCCAGTTATGCCCATGCCTCCAAGAATTTGTCTAGCCTCCCGTGCAATTGTCACTGCCATGTGTACATTATTCCTTTTGGCCATACTGATTTGCGGAGTCGTTGCTTTGCCTTCATTTTTTAATGTGCCTAGTCTCCATGCCAGTAGTTGTGCCTTGGTGATTTCTGTAATCATTTCAGCTAGTTTTTTCTGTGTCAGCTGAAAGCCTGCAATAGGCTTACCAAACTGATGTCTTTCAATTGCATATTTTCTAGCTGTTTCATAGCAATCCATTGCTGCGCCTATTGCTCCCCAGGCAATGCCATATCTTGCAGAATCAAGACATCTGAGAGGACCGCTTAAGCCATCAGCATGAGGTAATAGATTTGATTTTGGTACTTTTACATTATCGAAAACAAGCTCTCCGGTAATACTTGCCCGCAATGACCATTTATGATGGGTTTCCGGAGTAGTAAATCCTTCCATACCTCTTTCCACAATGAGGCCTCTTATCCTGCCTTCCTCGTTCTTAGCCCAAACGACAGCAATATCAGCTTTGGGAGAGTTAGTAATCCACATTTTAGCTCCATTTAGTAGATAATGATCTCCCATGTCCTTAAAATTGGTAACCATTGCAGAAGGGTTAGATCCATGATCAGGTTCTGTAAGTCCAAAGCATCCAAGAAATTCTCCTGATGCAAGTTTTGGAAGATACTTCTTCTTTTGTTCTTCAGAGCCATATTTAAAGATTGGAAACATTACTAATGAACCCTGAACAGAAGCTGTACTGCGCATTCCGGAATCACCTCTTTCTATCTCCTGCATCATTAATCCGTAAGAAATATAATCGAGTCCGCCGCCGCCATATTCCTGAGGTATTGTGGGGCCGAAAGCACCAACTTCACCGAATTTTTTCACAATGGATTCAGGAAAATAAGCTTTCTGTGCACAATCCTCAATGATGGGCATAATTTCCCTGTTTACAAAATCTCTGATCGCTCCTCGCACAAGCTTCTGCTCGTCAGTTAAAAGATCATCTATTTGATAATAGTCAGGCGAATGAAAATCTGTTCTTGGCATGAAAGGTTATTGTTTTAAAAAAATTAAATGATCAAATTTACAACCTACTAACGCATTTAATGTTCCTAAGATGCAGAATCCTGAAAAAGAAACCAAAATACAAGAACTTTTAAAACTACTGGAAGATAAATATGCCAAAGAAGGGCAGGATCTGACAGTGCACCTGGAAGGTCTTCTTAATTCTAAATACCTCAATTACTGGGATTACATTCATCTTGACGCATTACTGAATCTTCAGGTACCAAAGACAGAATTCTCAGATGAACTGATGTTCATTATTTATCATCAGATAACTGAGCTGTATTTCAAAATGGTCTTGCATGAGATCAATAATATCAGAAAACAGGAATTCATTGACAAAGACTCATTTTTTCATCGTTTAAACAGAGTTAATTGGTTTTTTGGGCAATTGATACAGTCATTTGATATTATTTCTGTTGGAATGGAACAGGAACAGTTTCTGAAATTCAGAACTGCTTTGCATCCTGCAAGTGGTTTTCAGTCCGTGCAATATAGAATGACAGAGATTGCATCGACAGATTTTATCAATCTTGTGAGCAAAGATCATAGAGACGATTTTCATGATTATTCGACCATAGATCAGATGTTTGAAAAGATCTATTGGAAAAAAGGAGCTATAGATGTAACCACTGGCAAAAAGACTCTGACCCTAAAGCAATTCGAAGAAAAATACAGTGAGGTATTAATCAGACTCGCCAATGATTGTGTTTCTACAAATCTTTGGTCCATATTTAAGCGGTTACCTTTTGATGCCCAGGAAGATGAAAAGCTGATATCTGCAATGAGGAAATATGACACCTATGCAAATATCAATTGGCCTCTGGCTCACTACAAATATGCAGTTAGCTATTTGATAAGGTCAAAACAGATTGTACCATCTACGGGGGGGACAAATTGGCAGAAATATCTACCTCCGAGATTTCAAAAGCAGATATTTTTTCCATCGCTCTGGTCTGAGCAGGAACTGCAGGATTGGGGAAAAACCTGGGTGGAAACAGAAGTATTTGCACATTTGATTTAAAATAATTGAAGCCTGAATTGTCATATGTAATTCAGGCTTGCTTTTGCGTTTAAGCTTAAAAAAGTAGTTTGTGAAATATTATATTCTATTTTTCTTAACGTTTATTTTTTTTATTCCTCACCTACATGGTCAACATATTCAGGTACAAAACTGGTATGACCAGAAAAAAACACTTTTGAAGGAAGATTATTTTGTGAAATCGTCCAATACAGCAGTCCTTGACAGTCTTTATATCTCTTATTACCAGAATGGTGGAATAAAATCACGTGGTCATTATACTAATGGAAAGGCCAACGGAATCTGGGAATATTTTTATGAGAATGGTAATCCTAAAATGAAAGGAGAACTGAGAGATAATATTAGTCAAGGTTACTGGACCTATTATTATGAAAATGGCGGAATTAATATGGAAGGTGAAGTCATTAAAGATCTGCGCGAGGGCCAGTGGATATTTTACTATGAAAGTGGCAATATTAAATCGGAAGGACTTTACCGTAAAAATCTAAAAAACGGCCCTTGGAAGTATTATTATGAAGATTCTAAAAATAAGGGTACGGCTTATTTCCAGGATGATAAGGGGAATTTTATGGAGTTTTATCCTGACGGAACTATCAAGAGTAAAGGTGAAATTGCGAATGGCAAGAGCAACGGTTTGTGGAAATATTATTATGAAGATGGATCAATAAAGTCTGAAGGATCTGAAAAAAATGGACAGAAAGAGGGAATGTGGAAATTTTACCATAAAAATGGAAAGGTTTCCAGCGAAGGAGTGTTTGAAAAAGGCCTTCCTGAGGGAAAATGGAAATATTTTTATGAAGATGGTGCTCTAAGTTCTGAAGGAGACCAGAAAGAAGGAAAAAGAGATGGTTATTGGAAACTTTACTATAATAATGGGAATTTTAAAGGGGAAGGAAATTTTGTTAAGGGGGAAGGTTCGTATAAGGAATATTATGAAAATGGTAAGCTGAAAATAGAAGGGCAGGTTAAAAATGATAAAAGCGAGGGACTATGGAAATATTATTACGAAAACGGAAAGCTGGAAGGAAGTTGCTTTTATAATCAGGGAGAGGGGACTTACACAGGATTTTATGAATCAGGAACTCCAAAAATGGAGGGAAAGATTGTTGATGGAAATAAGGTGGGAGTATGGAAATTATTCAAGGAAAACGGAGATCTGGCAGGATTATATCGTACTTATTACGAAAATGATTCCCCAGTATTTCGGGAGATTAAAGACTCTCTTAATAAAAATAATAAGTCAGGACTTATTTCAAAGATGCCTCCATGGATTCGCAAAAGAAAGATACCTCGCTATTTTGTAAAAAAAGTAAATGAATACCAGGGTTTTATCTTAGCTTTCGGTCCTTTGGGAATTGCGAAAAAGTCGATTATCAGCAGTCAACCAAGTGCGGTGCCATTTTCGGTTGAATATTATTTCCAGGAAAGGTTGGGGTATGAATTGGGTTATGTTTTAATTAGAGATCCTTTTTTTAAGAGTACGCATGGCTATGATGAATTATATAAAAGAGGAAATGCTTTTTACCTGAGGCAGAAATTTTATAACCGAGATAAAGATAACGGCATGTTTTATTTCGGTCATGAAATAAGGTATACAAAATTGGATAATACTGTTAATAAAAACGGATTCTTAGGAGGTACCCATTCCAAAGGCTTGACTATGTCTCAAAGCATTGTGGAATATTCCATAATTTTTGGGGACAGGTTGTCCAAAGATGCAAAGAAAAAAGGTTGGACTGTAGATGTATTTGCTGGCCTAGGAGTTGGTTACAGATTCATCTCAAGAAACTGGGACCCTTCTGTTGAAAATTATGAAAAGGATTTTTTAAGTATAAAAGGAACCGGCGTATCAATTCCTTTCCGTTTCGGAGTAAACATTGGATATAGTTTGAAAAAGTAATAAGTTTTAAGTTGAAAGCTTAAAATAAAGTAATATAATATAATCAGGAGATTCCTGGCTTTTAAGGATAAAAACCTTACAGATGAGAAAAATAGTAGAGTTAACTGTGCCTGTGCAGGTAGCAGAAGATCCTGGTTTATTGAATCAGGAAATTTTAAAAAAGGCCGGGATTTCTTCGGGCGAAAATGTGCTTTTCAGGCATTTGAGACGCTCTATAGATGCCAGAAGCAGACAGATTAAGATCAATTTTCAAACAGAAATTTTTGTAGGTGAAACTCCTGGTTCTCGAATTATTTGGAAGAAAGAGTTTCCAAATCTGAATAACAGGCCTCAGGCCATTGTGGTAGGGGCCGGTCCCGCCGGGCTTTTCGCAGCTATCAGACTTATTGAATTGGGTATTAAGCCAATTGTACTTGAAAGAGGAAAGGATGTTCGTAGCAGAAGGCGAGATCTGGCAGCTATTAATAAAGATCATATTGTTAATCCTGAGTCCAATTATTGTTTTGGTGAAGGTGGTGCAGGGACATATTCTGACGGGAAACTTTACACCCGGTCCGGAAAACGCGGAGATATAAGGCGCATCCTAGAAATCCTTGTGGCACATGGTTCTACTGAAGAGATACTTGTTGATGCTCATCCTCACATAGGGACCAATAAACTGCCTATGGTTGTTCAGGCTCTTAGAGAAACTGTTATAGAAGCTGGAGGAGAAGTACGGTTTGATTCAAAGGTAACGGATTTTATCCTTAACGGTGATGAGATGAAAGGTATTGTTTTAAACAGCGGAGAGCGTATACCGGGAATAGGAGTGATACTTGCAACAGGTCACTCAGCCAGAGATATTTTTTATCTTCTTCAAGATAAGGGAATTATAGTTGAAGCTAAGCCATTTGCACTAGGAGTGCGTGTCGAGCACCAGCAAAGTCTTATAGATTCACTCCAGTATCATTGTGAGAATAGAGGAGACTATCTCCCGGCGGCAAGTTATGCACTGGTGAGCCAGGTCCCGTTTCAAGGAGTTCAGAGGGGGGTATTTTCATTTTGTATGTGTCCTGGCGGTTTTATAGTTCCAGCTGCTACTGCTCAGGAAGAAATTGTCGTGAACGGCATGTCCCCATCCAGACGAGATTCTAAGTTTGCCAATAGCGGAATAGTTGTCTCTGTCGAAAAAGAAGAGTTCAGAGAATTTGAGAAGTTTGGCCCATTGGCAGGACTGGAATTTCAGAAGAAAGTAGAAAGGCAAGCTTGGATAATGGGAGGCCAAACACAAGCAGCTCCTGCTCAACGTCTGGCAGATTTTGTTCAGAAAAAAGTATCTTCATCATTGCTTGAAACTTCATACCAACCGGGATTAAGATCTTGTGAAATGGGAGAGGTGTTGCCAGCTTTTATAGTTCAGAGATTAAGACAGGGTTTTAAGGATTTTGGTCAGAAAATGAGAGGGTATCTGACCAATGAAGCACAGATAGTAGGTGTTGAAAGCAGAACGTCGTCACCTGTATCCATCCCAAGAAAAAAAGAAGAAAGGGAACATATCCAGATTAAAAGATTGTTCCCATGTGGTGAGGGTGCCGGATATGCAGGAGGGATTGTATCTGCTGCCATGGATGGAGAAAAATGTGCAGAAAGTCTGGCGGCAATTTATGGAGCTAAGAATCATTGATTTTTGAATATTATGAATAAAAGAACTGTCATTTTGGGTGCTACCCCCGATTCATCAAGATTTGCATACAAAGCAGCTCATATGCTGGTGAAATTCGGTCACGAAATATTTCCTGTAGGAATTAAAAAAGGAGAAGTTGCAGGAAAACCTATTATGAATGACAAGCCAAGTATTGATGGTATAGATACTGTCACTCTTTATGTAGGTCCTCAGAATCAGACTAATCTTTATGAATATATTATCAATCTGAAGCCCAAAAGGATAATATTTAATCCAGGTACAGAGAATGATGAACTGATTGAGCTGGCACAGAAAAATAATATAGAGCCTGTCATGGGGTGCACACTCGTAATGCTCTCAGTGGGTACTTATTAATGTCCTGATTAATAGTTCGTTGTTTATTTTAAGAGCCAACTACGAGGATATTTCGCCCTGTTGATAAATATTTATCTATTCCTCCCTTATAAAGGCGAATAATCTAATTAAAAATTGTAAATTTACACTTTACAATACCCTTCTATAATGAACGAAATTACTGATAAAGTGAGCAATTACTCAGCGGATAACATTCAAGTTCTGGAAGGCCTGGAAGCTGTAAGAAAGCGTCCGGCCATGTATATCGGAGATATTGGCGTAAAAGGTCTCCATCACCTTGTCTGGGAAGTAGTAGATAACTCCATTGACGAAGCGCTGGCCGGTTATTGTGATACGATAAATGTCACTATTAATGAGGATAATTCAATAACTGTTTCTGATAACGGTCGTGGTATTCCAACAGGAATTCACACTAAAGAAAACAGATCTGCTCTTGAAGTTGTAATGACAGTATTGCATGCGGGAGGAAAGTTCGATAAAGATACCTATAAGGTTTCCGGAGGTCTTCACGGTGTGGGTGTTTCCTGCGTAAATGCGCTGTCTATTCATTTAAAGGTAACAGTCGAGAGAGAGGGAAAAATCTTCGAGCAAGAATATTCCAAAGGAGCTCCTTTGTATCCAGTTAAAGTGGTAGGAGAAAGCGAAAAAACAGGGACAACTGTTCATTTCGTTCCGGATGATACCATTTTTACAGCAAAGGAATATAAATACGAAACAGTTGCAACCCGTTTGAGAGAATTAGCATTCCTTAATAAAGGAATTACAATTCACCTTACAGATGTCAGAACAAAGGCAGAAGACGGGACTTCAATTACTGAAACTTTTTATTCACAAGGTGGTCTGAGAGAGTTTGTTCAGTATCTTGATTCAACAAGGGAGAAACTTATTCCTGATCCTCTTTATATGGAGAGTGACAAAGGGCCTATTCCTGTTGAGGTTGCAATGCAGTACAACACCTCTTATACTGAAAACGTATTTTCTTACGTCAATAATATCAATACAATAGAGGGAGGTACACACGTTGCCGGTTTCAGACGTGCTTTAACCAGGACGTTGAAGGCCTATGCTGAAAAATCAGGAATGCTGGAGAAGCTGAAGATAGAAATTAGTGGAGATGATTTTAGAGAAGGCCTAACAGCAATTGTTTCAGTGAAGGTGGCTGAACCTCAATTTGAAGGTCAGACAAAAACAAAGTTAGGAAACTCCGACGTGATGGGAGCTGTAGATGTGGTAGTGGGAGATATGCTTACTACTTATCTGGAAGAACACCCGAAAGAGGCTAAAGCAATAGTTGCAAAAGTAGTACTTGCTGCTCAGGCCAGATTAGCGGCTAAGAAAGCAAGGGAAATGGTTCAGAGAAAGAACGTTCTTTCCGGAACTGGTTTGCCTGGTAAACTAGCAGACTGCTCAGAGTCAGATCCTTCACTTTGTGAAGTTTACCTCGTAGAGGGGGATTCTGCAGGTGGATCTGCAAAACAGGGAAGAGACAGAAAATTCCAGGCAATTCTACCGTTGAGAGGTAAGATTCTTAATGTAGAAAAAGCTCAGGAACACAGGATTTACGAAAACGATGAGATTAAAAATATCATCACAGCGTTAGGTGTAAGCTTCGGAACTCCTGAAGATGATAAAGCACTGAATCTTGAAAAGTTAAGATACCACAAGATCATTATCATGACCGATGCTGATATTGACGGTAGTCACATCAGAACACTTATTCTTACTTTCTTCTTCAGATATATGAAGAAGCTGATAGAAAATGGTTATCTATATATTGCACTTCCTCCGCTTTATCTTGTTAAAAAAGGAAAAGAGGAAAGATATTGCTGGACAGAGGACCAACGTGATATGGCAATAAAGGAAATTGCTAAAGAAGGAAAAGAAGACTCTGTAAACATACAGAGATATAAAGGTCTCGGAGAGATGAACCCGGAACAGTTGTGGACAACAACAATGGATCCGGAGAGAAGAAGTTTAAAGAAAGTATCTATTGAGTCTGCTGCGGAAGCTGATCACCTGTTTTCGATGCTGATGGGAGATGAAGTAGCGCCTCGCCGCGAATTCATTGAGAAAAACGCAAAATACGCAAAACTGGACATCTAAAATATACCGATGGTACTCAGGTAATTTTAAACTTTTTCCGGAGATATATTATTTTTATATCGAGGAAGGTTTATAAATTGCATTTCATTATGCATACCTCTAATCATTGAAAGTGAAAATAAGAAAGCTCCTGGGAGGGTTCAAATCTGTTGAGGCGGTAAAAAATAAACTTAACAGGTATAGAAGACATATTTCAATGTTACTGCAACAGACCCCGGTAATTACCAATAGTAAATACATCAGCAGAGATCTTAGCTGGATGAAATTCAATTACAGAGTTTTAGACCAGGCTAAGAAATCCAATCGTACTATCTTTGAGAGACTAAAATTTCTGGCAATAACCTCTTCCAATCTTGATGAATTTTTTATGATCAGGGTTGGAAGTCTCTATAACTACATAGACTACGGAAAGGAAAGAGTTGACTATTCTGGCCTGAGAGAGATTCCGTTCAGAAAAACTTTGCTCAGTGAAGTTCAGGATTTTTGTAAGGATCAGGTTGCTTATTATGGAAAAGAGCTAAAACCTTTATTTTCAGAAAATGGATTTGTAATAGCCGGAATCGAAGATCTTTTTGAGGAAGAAAAGGAAAAGGTGATTTCTTATTTCAAGAAACTTGTCTTTCCGATGCTTACCCCGATGGTATATGACAATTACCATTCATTCCCAATTCTTATGAATAAAATCCTGATTTTTGGTGTCATTACCAGAAATAAGGAAAGTGCCTCTGATCAAAGAAAATTATCCTTTGTTCAAATACCTCAAAACCTACCTCGATTTTTTGAAATTGAAAGGGATGAGAAAATTATTTTTATTCCTATTGAGGAAATAATTCGCTGGCAAATTCATAAGCTGTTCAGAAACGTTGACATATTATCAGTAAATCTATTCCGTATTACAAGAAACGGGGATTTTTCACTTGAAGAAAGTGATGATATGGAAGCTCAATTTATTGATGAGATAAAGAGAAAGCTAAAGACAAGAAGAACAGCAAGGGTTGTAAGGGTAGAAGTAGAGCCAAAATATTCTCAATGGATGATGAAGCTCTTAACTGAGCGTTGGGAAATTGATGAGTCTAATATTTTTGTCAATGACAATCTTATAGATTATACCAGTCTTTGGCATATTATCAATCACAAAAGATTTAAAGACAAGCTTCCGACGCTTCCTGCCCCTGTAAAGCCTATAAGCTTCGGGAAAGAAGTGGATGAAGATCTTTTTGAATATCTGAAGTTTCATGATGTACTGCTACATCATCCTTATAACAATGTCAGACCTGTTATTGATCTGATAGAAAGAGCGGCTGAAGATCCGGATGTACTCTCTATCAAAATTACTATTTACAGACTGGCCAAAGAGTCAAGAATAACTAACGCTTTGTTAAAAGCAGCTGAAAACGGTAAGCACGTTTCGGTTCTGTTTGAAGTTAAGGCCAGATTTGATGAGGAAAATAACATTAAGGAAGCTCAGAGACTTCAGAAGGCTGGCTGTTTTGTGATATATGGAGTCAGTAATTATAAGACACATACCAAGCTGATGATGATTGTCCGCAAAGAGGACAATGAGAAGGTGACAAGATATGTGCATATGTCGAGTGGTAACTATAATGAAGAGACAGCTAAGTTCTATACAGATCTCGGATTGCTTACTACCAATGAGGTTTATGCTCATGATATCAATGAATTTTTTAATGTTATAACAGGACATTCTGTACATTCTGAATATAAGTATCTAATCACCGCTCCAGGAAATATGCGTAAAAAGCTTATTGAGCTTATTAATCAGGAGGCTGAAAATGCTAAGAATGGATTACCTAGTGGAATTGTGATAAAAATCAATTCTTTGCAGGATGATGAAACCATAGATGCTCTATATCTAGCTTCTCAAGCTGGAGTTTCAATAAAACTGATTGTAAGAGGAATGTGTTGCCTTAGGCCAGGTACTGAAGGTGTTAGTGAAAATATTTTTGTTAAATCCATTGTTGGAAACTTCCTTGAGCATTCCAGGATCTACTATTTTCATAATGCGGGTGATTCAAAGGTTTATGGCGGTAGTGCTGATATGATGGTAAGAAGTTTTGAAAGAAGAATAGAATCTCTGTTCCTGATTGCAGACCCATTATTGAAACAACAAACAATCAGCATTCTGGATTATTCACTCAAAGATAATGTGAATAGCTATGTGTTGTTAAATGACGGTACTTATATCAATCAGGCCACTGAAGGTGAAGAGCCATTTAATGTGCATGAAGAGTTTTATAATGTTACTAAAGAAATAGTTTTAAAAGCGAAGCTCTTCTAATTTCAGAAGGGCTTCAGTTATTTTTATCCGCAATATTTTAATAATAGAATTTTAATGGAAGAACCTGAAAAAAAGAGCAACAGGCTTGAGACATACTGTGGCTTGTTACTTGCTGTATTTGCCGCAGTACTTGCTATTGCAGATCTGGGAGGAGGAAAATTCGGGGATGATGAAATTATTGAGACTAATGAGAAAAGCTCTGCATACATGTGGTATCAGTCCAAAAGTATTAAAGAATCATTGGCTGAGGGGCAAGGCGAGTTGCTCAAGTCATTACTTAAGTCAGGAGTGATTGTTGAGGATAAAAGAACTGCAATTGAAAATGTTGTTGCAGGACTTGATAAAGAGGTGGAGAGATATTCTAAGGAGAAGAAAGAAATTCTACTTGGGTCAAATGCAGTGGGTAAAGAAAATTGGGTGCAGGAACTGAATGGAAAACTAGGCCAGGTGATAGGGGTAAAAGAATGGGAAGAACACCTTCGAATTCTGGGAAGGGCAGGAGATTATTTTGATCTTGCTACACTGTTTCTTCAGATTTCTCTGGTGATGGGTGCTATAAGTCTTATCACATCAACGGAAAAAAGTAAAAAAGCTTTTTTTATGTTGCTTATTGGCCTGGGATTAATAGGAAGTACATTTACAGTTTATGCGTTCAGTATCGTTCATTAAAATATGAAAGTACCTGTATCTGCTGTCGTTATAACATACAATGAGGAAAGAAACATCGAAAGATGTTTACAATCCCTTGCTCGTCTTACTAACGATATTATAGTGGTGGATTCATTCAGTAGAGATAGTACTGAAGAAATTTGCAGAAAATACAATGTTAATTTTCTGAGAAGAAAGTGGGAGGGATATGGTCCTACCAAAAATTTGGGCAACAGCTATGCGCGCTATGATTATATACTTTCTCTGGATGCAGATGAAGAGCTGTCAGGAGAGCTGATCAATGAAATCAAAAGCGAATTTAATAATAAGCCTCAATACGATTGCTATGAAGTGCCACGAAAGTCCAATTTCTGCGGTAAATGGCTGAGGTTTGGGCACTGGAATCCTGAATCTCATATCAGGATTTTTCGCAAAGATAAAATTTATTGGGATAGCAGCCCCGTACATGAAAAGCTCTGTTTTGAAAAGAATACGACAATCAAAAAGCTTAAAGGATCTATTCTTCATTATACTATTTATTCGCTTGATCAGTATGATCAGAAAAATGATAAGTATAGCACGCTGGCAGCTGAAAGACTTTTTAAAGATGGAAAGAAACCTGGATTTATCAAGTTATACATTAGTCCGTTTTATAGGTTTTTTCATTCCTACATACTTAAGCTGGGTGTACTTGACGGATATTATGGTTATGTCATTGCCAAAGAAACAGGTAAAGTGACCTTCCAAAAATATAATAAACTGAAAAAGTTAAGGGCAGAAAAATAAATTCCCGGATTATTTCGGGAACTTATTTGTATTGATGATGGTCACCTGTTCTTCTAAGTTGTGCATATTTCTTCTAAACAACATTTGTATCAGGCCATCTTTCAGACCTAGTTCAGGCACTACCATTTCTTTAGCTCCTGCATATTTCATCACAGAAATATAGATATCCGAAGCCGGAACTATAACATCAGCACGGTCAGGATTGAGGTTTAGTACATGAATCCTATCTTCGTAAGTCATTGCAGCTACCTGTTTCTGCACTCCTTCAATCTTGTCGATTTTAATACTTGGCTTAAGGTCTTTTGATCTTGAAAGGTTAGCTAGTTCATAGATTTTTCCTATGTTGCCACCCGTACCAATAGCATAGACAGGAATACTTGCCTTAGATATATTGTCTTTTACCCACTTCTCCATTCTATTCCACTCTTCAGGCGCATCTAGTTTATTAAGTCTTCTTACCGATCCGATTTTAAAGGATTGTGCAGCAACTTTCTTTTTATTTACGAAAATATTCAGCTCCGTACTACCGCCTCCTACGTCAATATGGATATAGCTTTTTTCGTCAAGTTCATTAAATAGAACTGCATTTATTAGATCAGCTTCCTTATCTCCATCAATAATATCTATTGAAATATCAACTTCTTTCTTTACTCGTTCTGCAATTTCCCTTCCATTTGTAGATTCTCGCATCGCTGAAGTCGCACAGAATATATAATCATCCACTTCGTAAAGCTCCAAAAGCATTTTGAAAGTTTTCATCAGCTTTACGAACTTTTCCTCTTTTTCCGGACTAATCTTATTGAACTGGAATACATCCTGACCAAGCCTAAGCGGAAAACGGACATATTCAAGTTTCTTAAAGTTGAATATGTCATTGTGTTTCAGGATGCTTGTTATCTGAAAACGGATAGCGTTGGAGCCAATATCTACTGCAGCAAATTTCAAATTAAATGGGTTTTATTGTAAAATTGAACAGCATTGAATTTCAGGAGTTAATCCGAATCGAAGCTTTTCTTAATTCAATTCAAAAATAGAGGAATTAAGGAAAAGAGATGTTTAAAATGTTAAAAAATTATTACATCAACCTTTGAATGCAAAGAATTTTGGAGATTATTTCTTTAAAAAGAAACTTTATTATTAATTTGCATTGAACTTATCCGGAAAGACGGAGGGATTGGGCCCTTAGATGTCTTAGCAACCCTTTAAAAGAAGGTGCTAACTCCCACTCTGAGAATTTTTATTTTCAGCAGAGAAAGATAAGGTAGAACTCCTTCCCGGGAATCTCTCCGTTTAAGCTCTTCATAATTTTATTCATTAAAAAAAAGTTATTGAAAAATGACTGTTAACATTCAGGAAGTATTAAAGAAAAAGATACTTGTGCTTGATGGTGCTATGGGGACCATGATTCAGGGGTATACACTTGAAGAGGAAGATTTCAGAGGAGAAAGATTTAAAGATCATAAAGGCGATTTGAAAGGCAATAACGACTTGTTATCGCTTACTCGTCCCGATATCATTAAAGAAATCCACCTGAAGTATCTTGAAGCCGGCGCTGATATTATCGAAACAAATACTTTTAGCGGTACTTCGATTGCTATGGCGGATTATCATATGGAAGATCTTGTTTATGAACTAAACTATGAATCTGCAAGAATTGCCAAAGAAGCTACGGAGATTTATAACCAGAAGGATCCTTCGAAACCAAGATTTGTAGCGGGATCAATAGGTCCAACAAACAGAACGGCTTCATTATCGCCAGATGTAAACAATCCAGGCTATAGAGCCGTAACTTTTGACGATCTGGTAAAAGCATATTATGAACAAGTAAAAGGCCTTGCAGATGGAGGAGCTGACCTGTTTCTTGTAGAAACAGTTTTCGATACTCTTAACTGTAAAGCTGCTTTATTTGCTATTGAATCTTATAAGGAAGATACAGGATCAAAGATTCCTGTGATGATTTCCGGTACAATTACTGATGCAAGTGGAAGAACTTTATCTGGACAAACAGTAGAAGCTTTCTTGTATTCAGTAACTCACTTGCCTGTTTTAACAGTAGGTTTTAACTGTGCTTTAGGAGCAAAACAATTAAAGCAACACATCCGGGATCTTGCAAAGGAATCTGTTACAGGTATCAGTGCACACCCTAATGCCGGTTTGCCCAACGAATTCGGTCAATATGATGAAACTCCGGAGGAGATGGCTTCGACCATCAAGGAGTTTTTAGATGAAGGTCTTCTAAATATTATTGGTGGATGCTGCGGAACCACTCCTGCACACATTAAAGCAATTGCAGATTTAGCCGCACAATACTCTCCTAGACCAAATCCTGAATCAGATCATCTTTCAAGATATAGCGGACTAGAGCCTTTGAAAGTCTTCAAAGGAGCTAACTTTATAAATATCGGAGAAAGAACCAATGTTACAGGTTCTAAAATGTTTGCCCGTCTTATCAAAGAAGGCAATTATGAGGAAGCGCTTGCTGTAGCCAGAAACCAAGTTGAAGGTGGGGCACAGGTGATCGATGTGAATATGGATGAGGGGATGCTTGACTCTGAGCAGGCAATGACTACTTTCCTTAATCTTATTGCTTCTGAGCCTGATATTGCGAAACTTCCTATCATGGTGGATTCATCCAAATGGTCCGTGATTGAAGCTGGTCTTAAATGTGTACAAGGTAAAGCCATTGTAAACTCTATAAGCTTAAAAGAAGGCGAAGAGAAGTTTAAAGAACATGCCAGAAAAGTCAGAAAGTACGGTGCTGCAGTTGTTGTAATGGCGTTTGACGAGCAAGGACAAGCAGATTCTTACGAAAGAAGAATCGAGATCTGCAAAAGAGCTTATGATATTCTTACTAAGGAAGTAAATTTCCCTGCAGAAGATATAATTTTTGACCCTAATATACTTACTGTTGCTACAGGTATTGAAGAACACAATAATTATGCTGTGGATTTTATCAATGCTACAAGATGGATCAAAGGAAATCTTCCGGGTGTAAAGGTAAGTGGTGGTGTTAGTAACATATCCTTCTCTTTCAGAGGAAACGATGTGGTTAGAGAAGCGATGCACTCTGCTTTCCTGTATCATGCAATTAAAGCAGGTCTGGATATGGGTATTGTTAATGCAGGTATGATTGAGGTTTATGAGAATATTCCCAAAGATCTGCTGGAGCATGTCGAAGATGTATTACTGAACAGGCGTCCTGATGCCACAGAGCGAATGCTTGAGATGGCTGAAAAGGTTAAAAATAAAGGGAAAGAGGCTGTTAAAGATGAAACCTGGCGTAAATTACCTGTTGGGGAAAGATTAGCTCATGCTCTGGTGAAGGGTGTTGTTGATTATATAGATCAGGACGTAGAAGAAGCAAGGCATATGTTTGCTAAACCATTAGAGGTTATTGAAGGGCCTTTGATGGATGGAATGAACATTGTAGGTGATCTTTTCGGTGAAGGAAAAATGTTCCTGCCTCAGGTAGTGAAGAGTGCAAGGGTAATGAAAAAGGCGGTAGCTTATCTGCTTCCATTTATTGAAGAAGAAAAGAAAAAAG
This sequence comes from Sporocytophaga myxococcoides DSM 11118, assembly GCF_000426725.1. NCBI lineage: Bacteria > Pseudomonadati > Bacteroidota > Cytophagia > Cytophagales > Cytophagaceae > Sporocytophaga > Sporocytophaga myxococcoides. Next base: position 467,948 of record NZ_AUFX01000005.1, read on the forward strand.
GAGGAGGAGAAGGCCGAAGTGCAGGTAAGATCCTTATGGCTACAGTAAAAGGAGATGTACATGATATAGGAAAAAATATTGTCGGTGTAGTTTTGGGATGTAACAACTATGAGATCATCGATCTTGGGGTAATGGTGCCTACCGATAAAATCATTAAGGCCGCCCAGGAAAATAACGTCGATATCATAGGACTTAGCGGTCTGATAACCCCTTCTCTTGATGAGATGGTTACAGTTGCAAGGGAAATGGAAAAGGCGGGTTTAAAGGTGCCTTTGTTGATTGGAGGAGCTACAACATCAAGAATTCATACAGCTGTAAAAATTGATCCGCACTATAGTGGTTCAGTTGTCCATGTACTGGATGCATCAAGAAGTGTTCCGGTTGCTGGAAGTCTTATGAGCCTCGAAAATAAAGATAACTTTGTTCAGAATCTTAAATCGGAATATTCTAAAGCTCGCGAGGAACATTCTAAAAGGCAAAAAGATAAAAATTATATCAGCATTGAGCAGGCAAGAGCTAATAAAACACCTATTGACTGGTCGACTACGAAAGTAACTAAGCCTGCATTCCTGGGTACAAAATTCTTTGATGATTATTCTTTGTCAGAGATTAGTAAATACATCGATTGGACTCCTTTCTTCCAGACCTGGCAGCTTAAAGGAAAGTTTCCTAAGATTTTAGAAGATCCGATTATCGGGACAGAGGCTAAAAAACTTTATGATGACGCAAGAGCTCTTTTAAAAGAAGTCATAGAGAAAAAATTATTGCAGGCAAAAGCAGTTATAGGGTTTTATCCTGCCACAAGAGGAGGGGATGATGATATCATTCTGCATGAATTCAATAAAGAAATAATAGATCACGGCAATCATAAGCACGAAGTCTTCAGAGAGGATAGAAGTAAAGTCCTTACAACTTTCCATACTTTGAGGCAACAAGGCTTGAAAGGCAAAGGTATACCTAATCTGGCACTCAGTGATTTTATTGCTCCCAAAGAATCGGGAATCAGTGATTATATAGGTGGTTTTGCGGTGACAGCGGGAATAGGAATTGAAGCTATAATTGAAAAGTATGATAAAGAACACGACGATTATAATTCAATACTTATAAAAGCAATAGCAGATAGATTGGCTGAAGCCTTTGCTGAATGTATGCATGAGAAGGTAAGGAAAGAGTATTGGGGATATGCAAGTGATGAGTCATTCGATAATGAGGCTTTAATAAAAGAAGAGTATGCAGGAATAAGACCTGCACCAGGGTATCCTGCATGTCCGGACCATACAGAGAAGAGCATCTTATTCAAGCTTCTTGATCCTAATTGCAGAACAGGAATTGCATTAACCGAAAGCTTTGCAATGTACCCTGCATCATCGGTAAGTGGTATGTATTTTTCTCATCCTGATTCCAAATATTTTGGCTTGGGTAAAATAGAAAAAGATCAGGTGGTAGACTATGCCAAGAGAAAAAATATGTCAGTAGAAGAAGTTGAGAAGTGGCTTAGCCCAGTTCTAAACTATGATATTTAATGAAGTTAAAAGTTGAAAGCTCAAAGTTTAAAGTATTGGGATTATGGGGAATTTTAAGGCGAAAGTCTCGTCAGGCGAAAATGATTATCTTGATACTTAATTTAAAATCAGGCTTTTGATTTTTTATAAAAAAAGGCTGTCCCAAGAAATGAGACAGCCTTTTTTATGATTTTATAAAATCCCATTATGGGTTTGCCTGAGTCTGAGCTTGGGCTTGCTGACTATAGTCATTGATCAAAGAAAATGCAGATTGTTTTAAGTTGTTCAATTTTTCAACTCCTTTCTGCACTTGACCATTCACGTCGGTTTTTAGCTGAGATGCTTTGTCAGAGATATTTTTTCTTGTTACATCTCCTTTTTCTGGGGCTAATAGAATACCGGCAATTGCGCCCGTCGCCGCTCCGGCAAGGAAACCCAAAAATACTTTCACATTTTCATCCATAATTACATTCGGTTTTGGTTGTACATCCAGTTCCTTTACTAATATATAAAGTGATTTTGAGTGAAATATGTTTCCCATAGGGGAAAAATTGACAATGAATTTCTTCTAAAATTGTACTTTTTTTACCTCGTAAGGGATAGATACTTGTATTTTATAGATGAAAAACCTATATTTTGTGTATCAAAAGTATCACTGTTATACTTCCCTATAACAGTGAGAAACTTAAACCGCCAAAAATGTTTTCCCAAAGTATTGATCATTTGCGCCTTGAGTGGCTCATTAATTTTTACAATAAATTAACGGAGCTAAAAGAGATTCTGGTTATTTCAGATGAAGAACTTAATTCCATTCGGAATGATCTGAAAATGTACCAGTTCTCCTTGAAAAGGATTGAATTTTCCAAGAAGCAATTCCGAAGAAATAACCTTGTAAAAGATTTTTATGCTTATGGTGAAAAAGTGGAGGTGCAGGAAGCTTTAAGTGATTTTGATGAAATGGAGGTTCCTGATAATGTAGAACCAGGCATTTTCAGAAGAATTTCGGATTATATCGAGTACTTGAAGTCCAGACCACAGTTTTGTCGTCAGATAGATCAAAGTCTGGCATTGTTCAGGTTTAAAGTGCTGTTTGACATTTCTGTAACATTAGAGCCTCAGCTTCAGGTTTTCCTTGATGGTGGAAGACCATTGATAAGACTAATGAACCGAAAGGCAGATTCCCTTGATTTATATGTAGACAGAAAGGATGGAAGAGGGTTTGTTTTTTTAGCCAATTATACCCTTAAAGATTTTATAGACACGCATCCTATTCCTCCAAGTTCCTCTATGGTCGTCTGGCAATATATTGCTACATTTAAAATAGGTGAGGATCAGGTGGGGAATTTTTCGGATCCTATTTCCATAAATGTTCAAAGAGAACATTCAGCAAACAAAGATGGGAATCTGGCGCCTGGCTTATTTTAAGAAAAGACCATTTCCCGCATAATATTCCTTTAAAAACTTGAAGACCTTTAATGATTTTTTAAAAATGACTAAAAGCTTAAACCTTTTACTATTTATTGGTTAAACTCTTCGATAAAATAAGTATTTTTGAGCTATCACTTATCTAAGAAGATGAAAGTCGTAGAACACCTGAAAAACGCTAAAAAGACTCTTTTTTCTTTTGAAATCCTTCCACCTTTAAAGGGCCAGGATATTCAGTCTCTTTTTGATGGAATCGATCCTTTGATGGAGTTTAAACCTCCGTTTATAGATGTTACATATCATAGAGAAGAGTTTGTATTCAAGAAAAGAGAAAATGGGCTTCTTGAAAAAAAATCTATTAGAAAAAGACCCGGAACTGTAGGGATTTGCGCAGCTATCATGAATAAATACAAGGTAGATGCTGTACCTCATATTATTTGTGGCGGATTTTCAAGGGAGGAAACGGAAAATGCACTCATTGACCTAAACTTTCTTGGTATCGACAATGTACTGGCATTACGAGGAGATGCTATAAAGTCCGAGGGTACTTTTATTCCTGAAGCCGATGGCCATCATTATGCCTCCGATCTTATCAAGCAAATTAAATGTATGAATCAGGGTGTATACCTTGATGATGATTTGCAGAATCCCGTTCCTTCAGATTTCTGTATTGGAATAGCGGGGTATCCTGAAAAGCACTTTGAAGCGCCCAATCTTCAGACAGATATTAAATATCTAAAGCAAAAAGTTGAGCTGGGTGCAGAATACATCGTTACACAGATGTTCTTTGATAATCAGAAGTTTTTTGATTTTGTGAAGAAATGCAGGGAAGAGGGGATTACAATTCCAATTCTACCTGGGCTTAAGCCTATAACTACCCAAAAGCAAATTACAATACTTCCAAGTATATTCCATATGGACATTCCAGTCGAATTGTCTGAAGCAATCAGCAAATGTAAAACTACTGATCAGGTGAAAGAAGTTGGAATAGAATGGACAATTCAGCAATCCAAAGAGTTGATGGAATTCGGTGTACCTGTTCTGCATTATTATTCTATGGGGAAATCTGATAGCGTAAAACAAATAGCTTCTGCTTTATTTTAAGATTTATAGATGTCTGCGGTAAAAATTATTGAATGCCCCAGAGATGCGATGCAGGGCATTAAGGAATTTATTCCTACTGAACTTAAAATAAAATATATCAACCAACTTCTGAAAGCAGGGTTTGATACCATTGATTTTGGAAGTTTTGTATCTCCGGCTGCTGTGCCACAGATGAGTGATACAGCAAAGGTACTTGAGCAGCTTGATCTTTCCGGATCTAAATCAAAGTTACTAGCTATTATTGCAAACGTTAGAGGAGCACAAGATGCAGCCTCTCATAAGAAAATACATTATCTGGGGTTTCCTCTTTCTCTTTCTGAAACTTTTCAAAAAAGAAATACCAACAAAAGTGTTGAAGAAGCCTTTGTTCAGGTGAAAGAAATACAAGCCATTTGTGAATTAAATAAGAAAGAGTTTGTGGTTTATCTTTCAATGGGCTTTGGAAATCCTTACGGAGATCCATATAATGTAGAATATGTTAAAGATTTTACAGGAAAACTTTTTGATATAGGGGTAAGGATAGTATCATTATCAGACACAATAGGAATAGCAAAGAAAGAAGATCTGCAATATCTATTTACTTCTTTGATTCCTGCTTTTCCAAAGATTGAATTCGGTGCTCATTTACATGCTTCTCCTTTTAACGCTGTTGATATGGTTAAGGAAACTTATACAGCAGGTTGTAGAAGGTTTGATGGCGCCCTCAAAGGATTTGGCGGATGCCCTATGGCAAAAGACGATTTGGTAGGTAATATCGCTACTGAAAAAATGCTTGAATATTTCTCCTCTCATAACATAGAAACAGGCGTTGATTTTAAAGCATTAGAAGATGCTATGGCAATAGCAGCACAGGTTTTTCCACAATAGTATGCGCGCAGTAGAAGTAAACCTTTTTATACCCTGTTCTGTTAACCACTTCTTCCCGAAAACCGGATTTAACACTATCAGATTACTTGAACACCTGGGATGCAAAGTACATTTTAAGGAAAATCAAAAATGCTGTGGTTTGCCTTTCTTGAATACAGGAGCTTTTGATGATGCAATGGAGTTTGGTGTAAAGTTTTTGGAGGAAAATTCATCATCTGTAAACTACACTGTTATTCCATCCGGCGCCTGTCTTAATATGGTACGGAACAATTATAAACTTTTCTTCGACAGTTCTTCTCATAGGAATGATTATAAGAACTCGAGGAAAAAGACATTTGAACTTAGCGAATTTATTGTCAATGTTCTCAAAGTGGAAAATGTAAAAGGTGCCAATTTTTCTGGAAGAGCTGTTTACCATGATTCTTGCACAGCACTTAATTTTTGTCAGATTAAAGATGCTCCCCGAAAATTGTTAAAGTGTATCAATGGTCTTGAATTGCTGGAATTTAATGAAAGCAGTTGTTGTGGTTTTGGAGCAAACTATTCATTGTGCTCCAGCAAAGCCTCTCAAAATATAGTTGGTAAAAAGGTGGAGGAGGCCTTGGCTATGAACGCTGACTATATCATTTCGACAGACTACTCATGTCTGGGGCATTATGCAGAATATATCAGCAAAAATAAGAAGGCATTAAAGGTGATCCATCTGGCTGATGTCCTTGCTGAATCGTTGCTTATTTCACAATGAGGTCCTTTTGTGCGGGCTGAAACCCGGTAATGATGCCAATCCCTCCTGTTACATTTGACATGATCTTCGATGGTTGTGCAAAAGGATTTCCATTTGAATCTGAAGCATTTTTAGTTGAAGTGACAAAGTCATAGTAATCTTTGTTGATATGAAAGAGTTGAATTATAACTTTGCTCCCCTGAAAGAATATATAATTTGAACCAATCCCTCCTTGTTCGGTTTGAATGGCATCATCATTAAAAACCATATCCCATTTGCCTTCTCCATCTAAGGAATCCTGTATTCCGATTATTCTATAATAATCTTTAGTTGCAGGATTGTCCTGAAACTTTACCTGAATAGCAGCTTTCTCTGGATCATCTGTGAAAAATGAAATCGTATCAATAACCACAGGCTTCATGATTGTTGTTCTACCCTCGATAATCCTACCGTTTTTGTCTTTTATTGAAACATAAAAGTCATTGTCAAAATCCAGAGGTACAACCGTGTTTTCATCCGTTGAATAATTATAATATTTTTTATTTATCGGATTTAAACCAAATGGTTTTGAGGTAGGATAGTATACTTTACCTGCGTGCACCACTTCCACTGTGGCACCTTCTATTGGAGTAACCTGTGGCGGATCAAAGTAACCAGCAGATTCGGTGAGCAATAAGCGGAATGGCTTTCCTGGTTCAAGATAAAATTCTACTACTGGCTGGCTAGTATATGATGGCAGCTCAACAGTTATATTTTTCTCCCTGTTACAGGAAAATAATAATATAGATATGATAAAGTAAGCAAGCAGTCTCATGCAAATCAAAACTTAAAATTATATGTCAGACTTGGAATAATTGGAAATAATGAAACCTGTTTTGCCTGGAATTTTGTAGTGACTCCAAATTCATTTTGGATTTCATCAAAATATATGAAATAGGCATTTTTACGATTATATACATTATAAATGCTGAAGGTAAGGTCTGACTCACGTCCTTCTTTCTTAGGCTTAAATTTATAAATCAATCCCAAATCCATCCTATGATAGGAAGGCATTCTGAAACCATTTCTTTTGGAATAAATAGGAATTACCTTTGGTGTAGTGCCTTCTATATCCTGCATAATAAACCTGCCATTAGGCAATGAAACGGCGTTCCCGGTGCCATATACCCAGGTGCCGCTAATATTAAGCTTTTCGGTAAGCTTATGGACGATTACTATAGAAACATCATGTCTTCTGTCATATCTCGCAAAGAATTTTTCTCCATCATTAATGTATGGGAATTGTTTCCATGTCCATGACAATGTATAGCCAATCCACCCTGTGGTTTTTCCTTTTCTCTTTTCAAGGTAAACTTCATTTCCATAAGCCCATCCTTTACCAAATACAAATTCCTGATCAAGATTAGGATTTGAATAAATCATAGCTCCGTCTTTAAAATCTATCTGCCGTTTCATCCACTTGTAGTAGATCTCGTCTGTCAGATAGAATTTATCCCCTAAAATTACAGAAAGCCCTGTGGCTACCTGGTCTGAACGTTGTGGCTTTACAGTGCTGTTGGAAGGATACCATATATCAGTAGGTAGACTTGCTCCCGAGTTTGATATTAAATGTATGTACTGATACATTCTGGCAAAGCTTCCTTTCCATGAAACTTTTTCACTGATAAGATATCTGAATGAAACTCTGGGTTCTATCCCTCCAAAATAATTGGATTTATTCTTGAATAAAGACAAGCGAAGTCCTGTGTTAAATTTCCACCTTACACCTACATCGAAATCATCGGAGGCATAGATGGCTCCTTCCTGAGAAGTAAACACAGAGCCAAGGCCAAGTTGAACAGTACCATCATCAGTACCTGCCCTTAGTCTTCCCACAATATACCGATGGTAACTTGTATATAGGCCGAATTTGATATTATGCTTTTCAGAATGTTTGTAAGTAAAATCACTTTGGATTGTATAATCCCTCACCATAGAGCTTAGCTTAAATGAGAAATCCTTAAACCGGTTTTTGATATTGTATCGGTAATCAGAATATATCACAGAAGTTGTCACTTTAAGCTTATCAGAAAAAATATGATTCCAGCCCCCTACACCTACTGAATTACCCCAGTTAAATGTGAAGTCCAGGCTATTTTGATTATACTTGAACACATCTCGGCCAAAGTATCCTGTCAGGTAAAATGAATTCTTTTTATCTAATGTATAATTTACTTTTCCATTCAAGTCATAAAAATAATAGGCAGGGATAGGATCATAAGAAGCGTTATTTTTATTCATTCTGTTGAGCTGACTTGTAAATACATCAAAGTATGTACGTCGGGCAGATATGATGTAGGATGCTTTGTCTTTTTTTATTGGCCCGTCTACTGTAAGTCTGGACGCAATCAAACCAATGCCGCCTCTCACTGAAGTTTTAGTCTCACTACCTTCATTAAGTTTGACATCGACCACGGATGATAATCTTCCTCCATACTGAGCAGGAAAATCGCCTTTGTACAAATCAATACTTTTTACAGCATCTGTATTAAATATGCTAAATAAGCCAAAAAGGTGATTAGGATTGTAGACTACCGCATTATCAACCACAAAGAGATTCTGATCAGGTCCACCGCCTCTCACATACAGGCCTGAAGTTCCTTCTCCGCCTGATTGGATACCTGGTTTTAACTGAAGAATTTTTAAAAGATCAGGTTCTCCAAACAAAACCGGTACCTGCTTGGCATCCTTCGCAGTTAAAGTTATTTTACTCATTTGAGTGGAGTTAATGGCTTCTTTATGAGGATTACCTTCAATGACTATTTCCTTTAATTGTTCGTCATCATCGGCCAAAAGAAAATCCACAGACATATCCTGTCCAAGATTGATTATGATTACTTCCTTTTTGTAGCCAAGTTGCTCTACAATAAGGGTAATGGTATCATAAGGGATTGATATGCTGTAAAAACCGTTTTCATCAGTCATAGTACCTGCCTGGGCAGAAGGGGCAGAGACAACCACCCCGATAATAGGTTCGTTGGTTATCTTGTCTTTTATAGTTCCTGATACTGTGTATGCATTTTGAGCATACAAAGCATTCAGCACGCTGAAAAATGAAAACGTTAAAAGAAAAGAAAATTTGCAGAAATTATTCATCCCACTAAACGATTACGGCCCTAGTTACAAATAGTTAGCCATGTTTAATAAAACACAAGGTTCTACTAATACATACTATATTTCTTAAAACGCTCTGTTAATGCCAATTACATATCTGAATTTAAAGTAATCAGACACAGCAGGGGGTGTGTTTACAAAAAAGGGCATATCAAACCTGAGGGTAACAGGCTTCATATCATACGGCCCGAATTTGAATGTAACAGCAGACCCTATACCAGCATCTAACCTGAATTTTCCGAAATAGTTTTCCGAAGCAGAGCTCGTATTAAGAATACCTAAATCAGAGAAAAGGTAAGTGTCTATCTTGAAATTTTTAGTAAGCCCTTTGGCAGGAATTTTTATGTATTTATCAAAGTCAATTTCTGCATTAAAGGCTGCTCCGGAATTTCCATAATAGTTGTAAATCAATACTTCTTGTCCATTAATGGTGTGAATTTCAGGTGCGAGATAGCCTGCAAAACCTCTGAGGTTCAAACCTCCTCCCATTTGGAAGTGGTTGTAATTCTGTCCATAACCTAACCAATGATTTGGTACAAAACCTCTCGCTTGTGTAAATCTGTTATCCAGCATTTGTTCCTGATTAGCACTTGCCAGATATAAAGTTGATTCAAGAGGTAGATCGCCCAGACCTATTTGTCCGAAAACTCTTGTTTTGAATTCAAACTTCTTAAGCGTGAACCTGTTAATGGAGTTCAGTTGAGCATAAGAATAGTTGTAATCAGATCCCATCGATGGTAGCCTTACATTGAATGTATACTCTCCATTGCCTTTTCCATATGTGTAATAGTGAAAGTATCCCATATTCACTGTTGCATTTACCAGGCCAGATGTAAAATCTCCCTGAAAACGACCCCATTGCTCAGGATAAAGTCTGTACACAAAATAGTTATCAGTAGTAATGAGATATTTCGCATTAATGAAGAGTTTTGAATACTTTGAAGCTCTTTGGTCTGGTTCACGGATAACTTTCTCTAAGCCCGCATTCAAATTAGCAATGCCTGCATTATAGTATAGATTAGTATTGGCACTTAAGCCTTTCCAGATTAAAGAAAGATTTCTTTTTAAATAGATATCAGCAGCAACCCATTGATGTTTCAGGTCAAGGTCTTTTTCTGATTTGCCTTGAGCAAGACCTGTATTAAACCAGAAACCTGCTGAATACTGGAATTTCCCAAAGTAACTTCCTTTGAAGTAAGGCCCTACCTGCAGACCATCAAAACTATTGTACCAGACATCTGGTCTCAATGTATTTTTCTGCACTGTCCAACTCGTAACATTAGGTACCCTGTGTTCAAATTCAAGTATTTTAATCCCGCCATCTCCTGCTTTATTGTTTGTAAGATTAATATCTGCAAGATAATGTTTCGGATCTATCTCAATGGTTTTGATAGGAGAAGGTAACTTGATAGATGCTTTATAAGTAGGGTTTAATAAGCCCCATCCGTACCATTTAGGAAGAATGGTTGCATTGGTCTTTTTAATGAACCATGTATTGGGTATATGGAAATCATGAGTACTGCCATCAGAAGCTTTAACAGTGAAGTCTAAAGGCATTTGCATGCTACCTTTTCTTCTGAACTTAATTTCATATTCATTTTCCTTGCTGACTCTTTTTACCTCATCAATGCCATAATCGATGTATTTGGTAGTTTCCATCCATTGATCGAAGAACCAATTAAGGTCAGTCTGTGTGTATTCCGTAATGGCATCTCGGAAGTCTTCAGGGTAAGGATGTGCGAATTTCCACTTGTTAAAGTAATGCTTCATTGCTCTTGAAAACAGATCTTCTCCAAGCACATACCGAAGGTTGTAGAGCATGGTTCCTGTTTTATAATATACAAGGCCATAGTTTCCTCCATGTCTTATTGCACCATGGAAATCGGAGCTGTGTGTGTTGAGCGGATCATCATAGCCTTCCACAACATGATTCAGATATGGATAGTATAGATTTTCATATCTTGTATCGGAAGAATCAACATGTTTGGTGATGTATTTATTCTTGCCGATTCTTGCTCTCTTTTCCCCGACAATTCTATCTAAAGACCACACTGTTAAAAATTGTGTAAACCCTTCATCCATCATAGCTCTATAGGTTTCATTAGACCCTACCATCCCATAAAACCACATATGTCCAACCTCATGGGCCAGCAGACTTTGATGTTGAGGATAAGTACCATTATCCAAAGTAAGCATTGAATACTCCATGCCGTCTTTTGCGTCTGCAACAACTATCTTGGGCCACGCATACATTCCAAAATCCTGAGAATATACTTTGATCACGTTAGCAGTGAAGTAAGCCGATAACTGCCATCCTGATGCATGGGGTTCCTGAGCAATAGCAACTACTCTGATACCATTCCATATTAATTCTCCGATTCTATAGAGCGGATCTGCAGTGAAAGCGAAATTGTGGACATTCTTTGCATGATAAACCCAGGTTTTGAATTTGCCTTTTTCTCGCGGAATCACAATAGAAGGAGCCTCATTCATAGGTTTTTTAGCAAAGTTTTTCAGATCAAGTTTTTGTCTGAGGGTATCTGGTAAAACTTCTTTTTCATTCAGAAGTGTACCTGTTGCTTCCAGCACGTAGTTGTTAGGAAGTGTCAATTTTATATCAAATGCTCCAAAATCAGAGTAGAATTCTTTGTCGAGGTGTTGTTCTGTCTCCCATGCGAATTTATGGTCATATACTGCAATTGCAGGATACCAATGCACAGCATCGAAGTGTTTGAAACCATATGTTTCATACAGCTTCATCCTTCTTCTCATGGTGCCTGACGGATCAAAATATGTTTTAAAATTCATTGTCACAATAAGCGAATCCCCTGATTTAAGAGGCTTATTGAGAGCTACTTTCATGATGGTATTATCAATGATAGTCTTTACCTCTTCTCCGTCAACTCTTACACTATCGACTACAGTTCCTAACCCCTTGCTTTCAGTAGGTCCGAATTTTACCTTCACATCATTTTCAATATTTAATGCATGATAATAGGATCCGGGAATGAAGGCATTATTATGTAAATGGAAATAAAGCTCTTTTAATTCGAATGGAGAGTTGTTGTAATAAACAAGTTTATAATCGGGACAGACTAGAACATTATTGGAATCATCAAGAAAAACGTCCATGAAGTAATGCACATCCTGTTGCCAGTACCCGGGACTTGGAGGGTTGTTTTTCCAGTAATAAGGATTTTGTTTACTTCTGTAGGGAACATCAGGAGATTGATGAGCAAAATCCTGGGAAAAACTAAGGGTAAATGAAAAGACAGAAAGAAGAGTGAATAAAAAAACGCGCATAAACTTTAATTCAATTTGGAAAAGTTAAAAATAGGAAAAAGGACTAATTTGTTTAGTCCTCTTCATCATTTATCTTAAGACAATACCTGCGATGTAGTTTTTTTGCCTGTCGTACATCAAATTCGAGAGCTTTGGTAAAATCGGAGCAGGCATTGGTGGAATCTACAATCCTTGAGTAAGCCAACCCTCGGTAATAATGAGCAATCCCAGGATTTTGCTGCTTTTTAATCATGTCAGTATAAATACTTATAGACTTTTGATGTTGGTTTAATTCCTGATAACAGTTGGCCAAATTAAGGAGAGCCATTTCTGACTCTGGCTGATGTTTCAGGAATTTCAGATAATCAGGGTATGCGGATTGACAATCACCCTTGGCATATTGGAGTAACTCTCCTCTGTATAGATAACTACTATCTTTAGCAGGATTTCTTTTGATCGATTCATTAAAATCTTCAAGGGCAGCAGATTTTTTTTTGATTTTAGCATTAGCTTTTCCGCGTTCATAATACAGATCCCATGAAGGGTTTTCTGTATTTTCAATTGCTTTAGTAAGATCTAAAACAGCTCCTCGATAATCCCCTAGCATGTGGAGCCTTAACAAAGCTCTTTTTTGAAAAGCAGGTGCATAGTCTTCGTCAAATGATATACTTTCTGTATAGGACTCTAAGGCTTTTAACCATTCTCCTTTTTTTTCATATTGAATAGCTTCCTCATGCGTTTTTGCTGCCATTCTGTTATTCATATAATGATAAAAAAGAACTGAACAAGCAACCAGCAATATCAATGCCAGTCCTGTGTATATATATATTCTTATTTCTTTAGACGAAACTTTAGGCGCTGGCGATGTGGCCGGTTTTGGCCGTGGCTGTCTACTGGTCCTTGGCTTAGAAGAACTATAGGTATGAGCTTTTGCAGATTTTTGTGAAGGGTTATAGTAATAATGAAGTTTTAAATCATATAATCTTCTTTTTTGTGGATCTGAAATGGTCTGATAAGCCGAATTAATCTTTTTGAACTGATCTTCATAATATTTATCACCCTGATGTTTATCAGGGTGATATTTCTTTGCCAGACTTTTATATGCAGCTTTGATCTCTTCAAAGGAGGCAGTGTTTTTTACACCCAAAGACTCGTAATAATTTTCCATTGGGAAAATATACGAAAGAAGACTATATCAGACTAATTTATACTTCTTCCCCGGTAATGATTTTACCTGATTACTGAATTCAAGATTGAGAAGGAGAGAGGCCATCTTACTCACAGGGATCTGACTTTTCCAGCACAACTCATCAATATGAGTTTCGCCATTATTGATCAACAGTTGAAATATTTTCTTTTCATCATCAGTAAGCCCCTCAGGAATCTCAGGTAGTTTATTTTTGGGTTTGGGTAAAATAGAGATATCCCAATTCATGAGTTCAATGATATCAGATGTCTTTGAAAAGATTTGTGCTTTGTGTGATTTTATAAGGTTATTGCATCCAAGGGAATATTTGTTGTTGATATTTCCTGGTACAGCCATTACTTCTCTGTTATAACCATTGGCAAGGTCAGCGGTAATCAAGGCTCCTCCTGAGCTGGAAGCTTCAACGACTATTACAACATCACTCAGTCCCGCAATTATTCTGTTCCTCGCAGGAAAGTATCCGGGTTCAGGTTTTGTATCAAAAGGATATTCGGAAAGTATACCGCCAGACGATTGCATTCTGTTTGCCATTTCTTTATGAACTGCCGGATACACAATGTTTACACCGGTTGCCATTACTCCTATTGTAGATAATCCGTTGTCCAGGGCCGATTTATGCGCATAGCTATCAATGCCATAAGCCAGTCCGCTGATGATTTGTACATTTTGTTCCTTCAATTCGGATATGATTTTTTCTGTCATTTCTTTTCCGTATCCTGTAGCATTTCTTGTACCTACAATTCCTACAGTTTTAGGAAAATTTAATGGTCCGTGGCCTTTATAATAAATGAGAGTAGGAGCGTCCAATATGGTTTTCAGCCGTTCAGGATAATCATGATTAGTATAAAAAAGAATTTTAGTTCCTGTTTTGATTGCCGTTTCTATTTGTTTCTCGGCCTTGGAAAAGATATCGGACTGAATGATAGATTTTGCAATATTTTCTCCTATGCCAGGAATCTTAAGCAATTTGCCTTTTTTTTCTCTGAAGACTTGTTCCGGATCACCACAGTAGCTTACTAATTGCCTGGTAAGTTGATTACCAATACCTGGAACGAGGCCTATAGCGACCTCATAAACATTTGCATGAGTCATTTAAAAATTTCTTATAGCTGTTGAACTGAAAAATTTTAAGGCAAACTTTTCTTCAATTCTATCAGAAAAGCTTTCACCTTTTGAAGAGATTCTATTATCTCTGTCTTTTCTTTGGCCTTTGTGCCGTGAATTTTTATATAATCTTTGGCCCCCTGTAGAGTGTATCCTCGCTCTTTTACCAGATGATAAACCAGCTTGATGTTTTCTATATCATCTTTGGTGTATTGCCTGTTTCCCTTTCTGTTTTTTCTGGGAGTAATAATATCAAACTCGGTTTCCCAAAAGCGTATCAGAGAAGCTGCAACTCCAAACATCTCGGCAACCTCACCGATGGTGTAGTACATCTTATCCAATTTTTTGTCCTGGTAAGTCAAATGCTTCTGGTTTTGAGTGGACTATTAAATTCAAAAATAGAAATAAAATTTCATTTTTTTTCAACAGAATCAGGAACCTCTATTATTAAATAATTCAGTTATAAAATTCTTATATACAAAATATTCTAAAAAAAGAGGGCATTGAAATTGTATTTCCAATGCCCTGAAATTTATAATAATTTACAATTATGATAGTGATTGATTTTCAACAGAAGCAAGCTCCAGTATTTTTTGATATTCAGCAGGTGAAAGATCTATATAGAAATAGTGGACAGGATTAACTTTTTTACCATTGTGAATGACTTCATAATGCAAATGAGGAGCTGTTGAAGATCCAGTATTTCCAGAAAATCCGATCAATTCGCCTCTTTTTACTCTTTGGCCAATTCTCACATTAAACCTGTCCAGATGTGCATATTTAGTGACATATCCATAACCGTGATCAACTTCGATTTCATTGCCATACCCACCAGGATTGGAAGCTACAGTTTTTACCACCCCATCTCCGGTAGAATATATTGGTGTGCCCTTTGGGGTTGAAAAATCACAGCCTGTGTGAAGCTTCTTAACTTTATAAATAGGATGAATTCGATACCCAAAACCCGATACAAGTCTTGTCAGCTCTTTGTTAGAGAGAGGCTGGATAGCAGGAATACTTGCCAGCATTAAAGCCTTGTTTTTTGCCAGTTTTACTATTTCATCATACGACTTTGTCTGGATATACATTTTCTTTTTAAGATTATCCAGCTTGGCAACTGTTGAAATAATCAATTCTTCCCTCTTTAAACCTCTATCCAGTAGTTGTTTATATTTCGTGATGCCTGTCAGCTCAGTATTTCTTACTGAATAAGGAATCGGTTCTGCTTCGAAAATAACTCTGTAAATATTGTCATCTCTTTCTTGCAGAGCGTTCAGCATTTTATTCGCCTGATCAATTTCCTGATTGAGTAGGTCGTAGTAAAGCGAAAGCTCTTCATTTTCTTTCCGAAGCAAAGTTTCGTGCGGGGATTTGAAATACTTGGTGTATACATATACCAGAGCCACCGCAAAAATGAATGAGACAAAAAGAAAACCCAACGTGTTAAGTACTAGGTCCCAGGTAGATACCTTAAGACGCTCATACTTGCAGGTTTCTGTGTCGTAATAATATTTTATTCTGGCCATTACTGAACTTCTGAGATTTATACTAAATTTGCGCCTTCAGATAACGGTGAATCAGGTGAAAATTATGCCTGATTTGTCGACGAAAAGCTTAAAATTATAAAAAAAGTATAAATATTTAAAGGTCTTTCCTAATTAATGGATTCCAAAAGCATAAGACAGAAATTTCTTGATTTCTTTAAGGAAAGGGGACACCACATTGTTCCGTCTGCTCCAATCGTCAATAAAAACGATCCAACTCTAATGTTTACCAATGCAGGTATGAACCAATTCAAGGATATTTTCCTTGGAAATCAGCCTGCTAAATATAAAAGGATAGCCGATACTCAGAAATGCCTCAGAGTAAGTGGTAAGCACAATGACCTGGAGGAGGTTGGTATAGATACCTACCACCATACCATGTTTGAAATGCTTGGAAACTGGTCTTTCGGAGATTATTTTAAAGAAGAAGCTATAAAATGGTCCTGGGAACTCCTTACAGTTGAGTATAAACTTCCTAAAGAAAGAATTTATGCAACCGTATTTGGAGGAGACAAAGGTGAAAACCTTGAGCCTGATAATGAGTCTCTTGAATTGTGGCTGAAATATCTTCCTAAAGAAAGAATTCTTTATGGTTCCAAGAAAGACAATTTCTGGGAAATGGGAGATCAGGGTCCTTGCGGCCCCTGTACAGAGATCCATATAGACCTAAGAACAGAAGAAGAAATTAAAAAAGTGCCAGGCCGGGACAGGGTCAATAACGATGATCCTAGGGTGGTTGAAATCTGGAATAACGTTTTTATTCAGTACAACAGAAAAGCCGATAAGAGCCTGGAGCCGCTTCCTGAGAAGCATGTGGATACAGGTATGGGTTTTGAACGCCTGGTAATGGCCATTCAGGCGAAGACTTCGAACTACGATACTGACGTGTTCCAGCCAATGATCAAATTCATTGGAGATGCATGTGGCAAAACCTATGGAAAAGATCTGAAGACCGATGTTGCAATGAGAGTGCTTTCTGATCACATCAGAGCAATATCTTTCACGATTGCTGATGGTCAGTTGCCAGGTAATGCAAAAGCTGGTTATGTAATCAGAAGAATTTTGAGAAGAGCAGTTAGGTACGGATATACTTTCCTTGGTTTCAAAGAGCCGTTCCTTAATAAGATGGTACCTGTGCTTTCAAACCAGTTTGCAGAAGTATTCCCTGAGTTAAAGGCTCAGCAGGATTTTGTTCAGAAGGTAGTTCTTGAAGAAGAAATTTCATTCCTGAGAACGCTTGAAGTCGGGTTGAAAAAGCTTGAGCAAATACGTGCGAATATAGAACAGACCAAAGGTGCGAAAGTCATAGACGGAAAAACAGTATTTGAATTGTATGATACTTTCGGATTTCCAGTTGATCTTACCGCACTTATTGCAAGAGAGTATGGTCTTGAAATAGATGAAGCCGGCTTTGAAAAGGAAATGGCTGTGCAGAAAGAAAGATCCAAGAAAGATGCAGTTAAAGAGACTACAGATTGGGTTCAGGTAAGAGAAGAAGAAGGTGTAGAATTTGTAGGCTATGATCATTTGCATGCTAAATCAAAGATTGTAAAATACAGGAAAGTCACTGCAAAAGGTAAAGACCAATATCAGGTGGTGCTTGATACTACACCTTTCTATGCAGAAAGCGGTGGTCAGGCAGGTGATACAGGTGTGCTTCAGTCCGGAAAAGAAAAGATCCAGATTCTTGATACTAAAAAAGAAAATGATCTGATTATACATATCATAGATAAGCTTCCTGCTGATGTTAAAGCTGACTTTGAAGCGAATGTTGATGAGAAGAAAAGACGCCTTACTGAAAATAACCATTCAGCAACTCACTTGTTGCATGCGGCATTGAGAGATGTACTTGGAACTCATGTTGCGCAGAAAGGATCATTGGTAAATGATAAGGTATTGAGGTTTGACTTTTCACATTTCTCCAAAATGACTACTGAGGAAATTGAGAAAGTTGAAAAGATTGTCAATGCCAAGATCAGAGAGAATATTCAGCTGAATGAAAGACGTAATGTACCAATTAACGAAGCTAAGTCTCTTGGTGCAATGGCACTGTTCGGTGAGAAATATGGAGAGTTTGTGAGAGTCATTACTTTCGATTCTTCTTATTCAGTAGAATTGTGCGGAGGTACTCATGTCTCTGCAACTGGGAAAATCGGGTTGTTTAAGATTGTTTCCGAAAGCTCTGTAGCAGCTGGTGTAAGAAGGATAGAGGCAATTACAGCAGATGAAGCGGAAACCTTTGTTGATTCTCAGCTTTCAATTATTGAAAAATTAAAAGAAGTACTTAAGAATCCTAAAGACATATTAAAAGCTGTGGAAGAGCTTTCGGCTGAAAAAGCAAAGCTTCAGAAACAGATTGAAGAGTATGTCAGCAAAGAAGGACAGGGCATCAAAGAGGAGCTACTTAAAAAAGTAGAACCAGTTGATGGCATTAATGTTGTGATATCAAGAGTAGACCTTTCTTCAGCAGATGCTTTAAAGCAATTAGCTTATGACGTAAAGGCTAAAGTGGATAATTTGTTCCTGGTTCTTGCAGCCAAAATTGATGATAAACCTCAGATTGCAGTAATGATCTCTGAAAATCTTGTTGCGGATAAAAAGCTTCATGCCGGTAACCTTGTTAAAGAACTTGCAAAAGAAATACAAGGTGGAGGTGGTGGACAACCTTTCTTTGCAACAGCAGGAGGAAAAGACCTTGCTGGGCTTGATAAAGTTTTAGTGAAAGCTAAAAGCGTTCTTAAAGAAAAAGTATAAGTAAAATTCAGTATTGCTTTTAAAATGGATAAATCAATCATAGATAAATATCAGCCGGTAATTGGTCTTGAAGTACACGCCCAGTTAAGTACTCTGAGTAAGATTTTCGCATCTGACTCTACAGAGTTCGGAAGTTTGCCCAATACAAACGTAAGTGTGATCACTCTGGGACACCCGGGAACATTACCATTACTAAATAAAAAGGTTGTGGAATATGCAATCAAAATGGGTTTGGCAAGTGGCTGTGAAATCAACAGAGTAAATTTCTTTGATAGAAAAAATTATTTTTATCCGGATCTACCAAAGGGGTATCAGACCACACAAGATAAGGCACCTATTTGTAAAGGAGGAGAGGTTGTGATTCGAATGAAAGACGGAGAGAAAGTGATTCGTCTTAATAGAATTCACATGGAAGATGATGCAGGTAAAAACCTTCACCTTGCTGGAGAAACGGATACTCTTGTAGACTATAACAGAGCAGGTGTTCCCTTGATTGAGATTGTTACAGAACCGGATATCCGCAGCTCGGAAGAAGCATTTCAGGTGGTAACAGAAATCAGGAAGCTAGTTAGGTATCTTGAAGTATGTGATGGTAACATGGAAGAAGGCTCAATGAGATGTGATGCCAACGTTTCTGTGATGCTGAAAGGAGCAACTCAATACGGTAAGAAAGTGGAGATCAAAAATATGAACTCCATCAGAAATGTACAGAGAGCCATAGATCACGAAATTGAGCGTCAGATCGAGCTGATAGAAAAAGGTGAAGCAATTTTCTCTGAGACAAGGATGTTCGATGCTACCACTGGCAGCACTTATGGAATGAGAACCAAAGAAGAGCTGAATGATTATAGATATTTTCCAGAACCGGATCTTCAGCCTTTAAATATATCAGACAAATGGTTAGCTGATATAAAGGCAACTATGCCAAGCTTACCAGGTTATCTGTATAAGAAGTTTACAACTGAATTTGGCCTTCCTGAATATGATGCTCAGGTATTAACAGATGCTAAAGAAATAGCATTGTATTTTGAAGACCTATGCAAGCATACTAAAAACTATAAAGCAGCTTCTAACTGGATCATGGGACCTGTGAAGGGATATTTAAATGAATTAACTCTTCATATAAATGATTTCCCATTGTCTACTCAAAAAGTATCTGAGTTAATTGCATTGGTAGAATCAGGAAAAGTAAGCTTTGCCGTTGCTAGTCAAAAGATTTTCCCTGAAATGATTAATCAAAAGGGAGGCTCAGCTCAGCAAATAGCTGAAAAAATGAATTTGATTCAGGAGAGTGATACTGGAGCTTTACAACCTTTGATTGATGAAGCTATTGCAAAATATCCAAATAAAGTAGCAGAATATAAAGCTGGTAAAACAAACCTTTTAGCCATGTTTATGGGAGAGGTTATGAAACTTACAAAAGGTAAAGCTGATCCTAAAATTACAAGTGAATTATTAAAAAAGACACTGGATAATCTGAATTAATCTTATGAGGGTATTAAGTTTTCTGCTAATCGTAGCGGTTGTTTTTGGGTGTTCTGAGAAGAAGGAATCTGAAAAAAAAGAAGGTGATTTTTCTTTTGAATTATCAGGAACAATTAAAAATGGCGGTGGTAAGAAATTATACCTTGATAAACTTGAAAACCAAAGCTGGATCCATTTAGATTCGACAGAAATCGGATCTGATGGATCTTATAAATTTACGGGTGCTCTTTCTGAACCTGATTATGTTTTGTTGCAGGCAGATACTCAAAACGTTCTGCTTATTATCGATGCTCCTGCTATAAAGTTTAATTCCGATTTGACAGATTTGCCAGGGAATGCATCTGTAGAAGGATCGAAAGCAACAGCGGAATATCTGACTTTTTTTAATCAGATGAGTAAGCTTCAAAAGGCACAGAACAAGTTACAGCAAAAGGGAATGTCATTTCAGATGAAGAAGCAGGAAGACTCTATTCCTGCCATTATGGCTGAATTGAAAGGCCTTCAAGAAAAGGTCCGTAAATTAACTATAGCATCTATAGATTCAGTTTTACCTTCTCTTTCTGTATTTTCAATGGTTAACTACCTTGACTTTCAGTCTGAACTTCCTTACTTGAAAAAGGTAGCAGATGAAATGAATAAGGCTTACCCAAATTCAACATACACTAAGCTCCTGTCTTCAGAAGTGCAAAAAGCTCTTGTTATGAAAAAGCAAGAGGAAGAAAAGGAAAAACTAAGTAAAGTTGGTGTTGGGAAAAAAGCTCCGGAAATTGCACTGCCTGACCCAAATGGAAAAATTATCAAGCTTTCAGATTTTAAAGGAAAGTATGTATTGATAGATTTCTGGGCCTCATGGTGTGGTCCTTGTCGCATGGAAAATCCACATGTGGTAGAACTTTACAAAAAATATAAGGACAAAGGCTTTGCTATCCTTGGTGTTTCTTTGGATGAAGACAAAGAGAAATGGAAGAACGCAATTATGAAGGATGGCCTTGTCTGGGAACAGATTTCGGATCTTAAAGGCTGGGCTTCTTCGGTTAATCCTGTTTATGAAGTACAAGCAATCCCCTTAACTTATTTGATAGACAAAGAAGGTGTCATTATCGCCAAAAATTTGCGCGGCCATGATCTGACAAATAAGTTGGAAGAGCTCTTTGGTAAATGATATTTATTGTTTGATAAACTCTCCAGCTCCTTGTTTGTGCATTGCAACTACCTGAGGATCGCCACTGTAGTAGACATTTCCTGTGCCTTGAATTGTCGAGTAAAAAGCACTATCAGAGTGCACATAACTCATGCCTGGTCCCTGGTTTGATATTGATACAAATTTACAATCAGGTGTATTTACTTTCAATTGACCGGATCCAAGGTTGATAGCATGAAGGCGATGCAGCTTTCCATTTATTGTGATGTTTGCAAGTTTATCCATATCAACCCAAAGAAATTCCAAATCAACATTGAGATTTACATCTGCATTGGAGTAGTTGTGCAGAAACAGCCGGTCTTTTTGTATAACACCTTCATTACTTACTGTACCATATCCCATGACAAAAATGTCTTTATATTTAACAGCATCAATATAGACCTTTATATCTTTTTTGTAGCTTCTGACCCAATTGCATGTATTGGTATTTCTTATTCTAAGGTTAGTTCCATCATTCTCGCTGGTAATCTTTTTTAGCAAATTTTCACCAGCTTCAACTACCAAAGTATCTCCAAGATTATTCTTAAAAATGAGGTCTATGTTATCTTCAACAAAGATGTAATATACTCCTTTTACAATCCTTCTTTCCTGGACAATTTTACCTGTTCTCTTCACACAGTCCCAGCTGTCTTCTTTATTGCATGACAATAGAATAGCTGAAATGATTGCAATATATAGTAAACCTGATTTTTTCATTTTAATGTATAACCAACTGTCCATTCAACTATCTCTGCCTGACCAAAGTGGGCTTTGAGTGCTATTCCGGCACTTATAGCTTCATTAAAATTGTATTTGACAGTATATCGTTGATAAAAGGGTTTGTATCTTTTTAACGGATCAAATACATAATAGCCGCACTGACCAACAAAGGATACCTGACTTATAAAATAATGGAATCCCAATGCGACGCCATGTCTCATATAATTTCCATTGACCAGTTTCTCATCAAAGGTGCCTCTCTTGATTTCGGCTTTTGCAGAATAGTCATAGATAAAATCATAGCCAAGATTAAGGCATGTGCGTGAATTGATGCCAAGGTCATAGTAAGCAGAAAATACTCCTGCAAAATACCTTGATCCTCCGATAGGTTTTATTTCTTTAAATCCACCGCCAATTGAAAGATTTAATGAATTGAATCTTCTTTTTCGTTCTGGTTCCGGAGCATCAAATGTTACTTTCTTTTTAGAGATGAAGCCAAGCCCCGCATAAACTGCAGGTATATTCATTCCGAGATTAGGAATCTTCATTGAACCATTACTTAAATGAAACAAGCCAATCCCAGCGTTGAAAATTAATCTTTTTGAAAGGGTGGTACTGAAATTTATGGCACCATTAAGACAATAATTGAAGGTACTTCCAGTGATATTATTTTTATTGTTTGTCATGATGTCAAACTTACGGAATACAACTCCCGGGCCTAAACCTATTCTCCATCTGAGTTCACTTTTTGGGGTTCTGTAAAAAGCTTTACCGTAATATATTATTAAACCTAAAGCATCACCTACAGGCTTTTGCGGATCAAAATGCAGGTAGTTTAATGAATATCCTACCACTGGATAATTATTGTTTACCTGCCAGCCTTTGCTTCCATCTGTTTGAATTTTGAAGTCGAGTTCAAGTTTTAATGGTCTTTGATTAGCCAAATGGCCAATATCATCACCATGCTGCATCAGAAATCCATAATGATAATTTAATGAAAGCGCATATTTTGAAGCAGGTGCTTTATCTTGAGCAGATGCAACGAAACAATGGAGGGAAAAAATGATGAGCAAAAAGTGAAATTTCAATAAATGCATTCTATTTTCGCAAAATTAATAATCCAAAATTATCATAAATTCATATTACTTTAGAAGAATAATCTAAATAAAATGAAAGCTGTAGCATCTGATAAACCTGAAAAAGCAATTGTTGTTTTTGTTGCCATGACCTTTGTGCTATCAATTATTTTGAATGACACCAAAAGGTTTGAGTACATTGCCTGGGCTCCATTGCTTGCAGAAGTTTTATTGTTGGGTTATTATATATTTATAATCAATGATTTAAAGATAAAGGCACTCATGTTTGGTATGGCTGTTTTCCAGGCTGGATTTGCCTTGGAGCTCCTTCAAATCGACTCTGCAAAAATTCTTTTATATATTGGTTTGGTTACCTATTTGATTTTATCAGGTATGTTTATTCTGAAAGCAATTAAAGATAGTCTGAAATTCAGGAATTTTGAGATGATGGTCTTTTTGATGGGCTTATTCTTATTATTTCCTGTAGCTTTAATATTTTTTATGGAAGTTCAGAATTTGCTCCTGATACTTTGTTTCGGACTTGCTTTTGTATCAGCCACTATCATATACAATGATAATCTTTGGGAGAGATTTTCAGAAGGAGAGAGAAAGATTGTTATATTCCAATTGTTAAATTCGGTTGTAATCATTTCAGGAATATCATTGAAAAATTTTTAAGAAAATAAAAGTATAATATGAATTTAAAGGATAAAGTTGCTATTGTCACGGGCGCGAGCAAAGGTGTTGGTCTTGAGATAGTAAAGGTATTGTTGGAGAAAGGAGTAAAGGTTGCGGGATGGAGCAGAACCGCTCCTGATTTTAAACATGATCATTTTAAATTTTATGCTACAGATGTTGGAAACATAGATTCGGTTAACGGTTCATATAATTCAACGATTAGAGATTTTGGAGAAAATATTAGCATCCTGATTAACAATGCCGGATTGGGTTATGCAGGTCTGATTGAAGAAATGCCTGTTGAAGAATGGAAAGAAATGTTTGACACCAATGTTCATGGAGTCTTTTTCTGTTCTCAAATGGTAGTTCAGAAAATGAAAGAAATGGGAGAAGGGCATATCGTTAATATTGCTTCCATTGCGGGAAAAGAAGGCATAGAAAAATTTGCCGGATACTGCGGGACTAAATTTGCTGTCAGAGGTATCTCTCAGTCTATGTATAAAGAACTTAGAGATTATGGTGTAAAGGTGACTTGTATTGTTCCTGGCTCTATTCATACCAATTTCTTTGATTCAATAGATTCTATTAGCGTACATCCAAATATGATGAGGCCTGAGGATATTGCCGGAGCTGTTCTTTATTCTTTGGAAACATCAGAAAATTTCCATCCTGTTGAGCTGGAATTCAGACCATTAATGCCGAAAGGCAGGAAATCGATTTAAGAAGCGGAAAGCGAAAGGCTTAAAGCGAAAAGTTGAAAGTCTAAAGTTAAGCCTCTCTCTATGATTAAATATCATATTTAACGGCTTTATTGTCGAAAAATATTAGGATAAAGAGTTAGGAGATTGAAAAAAGTTATCATCTTAAAACTTAAATCTATTAAGTATTCGTTCATAAAAGAAATCCAAACTTTAAGCTTTGCGCTTTCCGCTTTAAGCTTGAATTCAATAAATTTGCAAAAAGATAACATACAGTCATAGTGAGTTTAAAGGTACAGGAGTTAACTAAAATTTACGGCGAGCAGAAAGCTGTAGACCATATCAGTTTCGAGGCCGGTAAAGGAGAGATTCTTGGCTTTCTGGGGCCGAATGGAGCCGGCAAATCTACTACAATGAAAATTGCAACTTGTTATATACCTCCAACCTCAGGAGTTGTAACAGTAGCTGGATATGACGTTGTGGAGTCTCCTTTAGAGGTGAGAAAAAATGTTGGTTATCTGCCGGAACACAATCCTCTTTACCTGGACATGTATGTACACGAATACCTTGAATTCATTGGTTCTCTTCATTCTATAAAAGGAAGTAAGCTTAAAGCAAGGGTACAGGAGATGGTGGAAATGACGGGGCTAACTTTAGAACAGAATAAAAAACTTGGGGCTTTGTCAAAGGGCTATCGCCAAAGGGTTGGTCTTGCTCAGGCTATGATTCATGAACCTCAGGTGCTTATACTTGATGAGCCTACTACCGGTCTGGATCCAAACCAGATTCTTGAAATCAGAAATCTAATTAAGAATATCGGTAA
Source organism: Sporocytophaga myxococcoides DSM 11118 (assembly GCF_000426725.1). Lineage (NCBI taxonomy): Bacteria > Pseudomonadati > Bacteroidota > Cytophagia > Cytophagales > Cytophagaceae > Sporocytophaga > Sporocytophaga myxococcoides. The sequence goes on from NZ_AUFX01000005.1 coordinate 493,274, forward strand.
AGAAAAAACGGTCTTGTTTTCTACACACATTATGCAGGAAGTGCAGGCATTGTGCGATAGAGTGGTGATCATCAACAGAGGAAAAATTGTTGCTGATAACCGTGTTAGTGAGTTGAAAGGTCTTCAGGCTTCGGGTAAAAAGATTATTGTTGAGTTTTCAGGTGAAATAGAAGTCGGATATTTAAAGTCCTTATCCGGTGTGAATGAAGTGAAGCACACTACTGACGGGAAATATGAATTGCTCTCTTCTGGTGAAAATGATGTAAGAGGAGCTATTTTTAAACTTGCATCTGAAAGAAACTGGACGCTGATTGGCTTGAATCAGGAAGAGCATTCTCTAGAGAATATCTTCAGAGACCTTACTGGCAAGAAGAATGATTCCATATAATTTAAAATTTTAACTTGTAGGATTTGTGTTAAGCATATTTAGAAAAGAAATAAACAGTTTTTTTAACTCACTGATTGCCTACCTTGTCATCAGCGTGTTTCTTACATTAATAGGATTATTCCTATGGGTTTTTCCTGAAAGCAGCGTCTTTGAATTTGGCTTTGCAGATCTCGAAAGCCTTTTTGCTTATGGTCCTATTGCCTTTCTATTGCTGATTCCTGCAATTACCATGAGAACTTTTGCTGAAGAAAAAAGAGAAGGAACCATGGAGCTATTGTTGACCAGGCCTGTAAAAGATTGGGAGATTATTCTTGGTAAGTTTTTGTCAAGCCTGGCTTTGGTTTTGTTCAGCTTAATACCAACATTGATATATTATTACTCCGTTTATAATCTTGGAAATCCGGTTGGGAACATTGATTCAGCGGCTGTCTTTACTTCTTACATTGGTTTGTTTTTGTTAGGTGCGGTCTTTACTTCTATAGGAATATTTTCATCGGCTATCACAAGAAATCAGATTGTAGCATTTATAATAGCAGTATTGCTTTGTTATACTCTTTATGATGGAATGGCAAGGGCCGCATCAATAAACTTCTGGGCAGCACAAGCTAATATCCTTGTAAAGCTTGGTTTAAGTTATCACTATGAAGCATTAAGCAGGGGATTGATAGATTCCCGAAATGTTCTGTATTTTCTAAGTATAATTTTTATTATGCTTCTTTCAACGAGATTGGTTTTAGGCAGCAGAAAATGGTAAGCAGATTATGAATTTAAAGAAGTTTGATATTATCCGTTTCCTTTTGCTTATAGGGACTGTTGTATTTATAAATATAATTTTTTCTGAGCATTTCTTCAGGCTGGACCTTACACAGGATAAGAGATACACAATTAGTCCATCCACTAAAGAAAAACTTAAAAGTCTTAACGAACAGGTATTTGTTGATGTCTTTCTTGATGGAGATCTGAATCCTGATTATTCGAGACTTAGAAGATCAATAAAAGAAACACTAGAAGAGTTCAAAGCCTATTCAGGTGATAAGATTGTATACAGGTTTACAGATCCAAATGCCATAGAAGATAAGAGGCTGCGTGAACAGTTTTATTCTCAGTTGATTCAAAAAGGTATACAATATAAGTATGACCTGGTGCAGCAGGGCGGTGCAAGAGAAGAGAAGATAGTATTTCCTTCTGCCCTTATTTCAATGGGCGATAAGGAAACACCGGTAATGTTTCTGAAAGGAAGCAAGATTCTACCAATGGATCAGCAACTGAATCAGTCAGTAGAAGGAGTGGAGTACGAGTTGATGGCAGCGATAAGAAAGCTTAATAATGAAGTTACCAAATCAGTGGCATTCACAGAAGGGCATGGCGAGCTTTCAGCAGGGGAGACCGGCGATATTTCTACTGCTTTGAGTGAATATTATAATGTAGAGAGAACTGTTATAGCCGATTCAACAAAACTAAGTAACTACAACGCTTTGGTAATTGCAGGGCCAACCAAACCTTTTTCTGAAAAGGAAAAATTTATACTTGATCAATATGTTGTTAAGGGTGGGAGAATTTTGTTCTTTATCGATCAATTGAATTTGAACAGGGATAGTCTTGTATCTGGTGTTACTTATGGGTTTTCTTATAATCTGGGCCTGGAAGATTTACTTTTTAAATATGGAGTAAGGATTAATGATGATTTGATACAGGACCTTAATTGTGCATTGTTGAAAGTTGAGGTTCCCGGTGGACAATCAGAGATGGTGTCCTGGCCATATTTCCCAATCTTTTATAATTTCGGTAAACAGCCTGTAGTCAAAAACCTTGATGCATTAATAGGTAGATACGTGAGTTCTATGGATACTGTAAAAGCTTATGGGATAACAAAGACTCCATTGATTTTTACTTCAAAAAATTCAAGACTTATCAAAGCACCACTTCCTGTTGATTTAAATGAAGCAAGAAAAAATCTTGATCCGAAAGACTTCAATGCAGGAATGTTACCAGTTGCATATCTATTAGAAGGTAACTTTGAATCTGTTTATAAAAACAGACCTTCGCCTATGGCTGGAGTACCAGTAGTTAAACAAGATAGCTCCAGTAAAATCATAGTAGTGTCTGATGCGGATTTTATTAGAAACGAAGTAGATAAAACGAGGAATCAGCCGATCCCATTGGGTTATGATCCTGATTTGAAATATTTGTTTTCCAATAAAGAGTTTATAATGAATGCAGTGGATTATCTGATGGATGAACCGATAGTGGCTGCAAAGGGCAAAGAAATACAGCTAAGACCGCTTGATAAAAATAAACTTGCTGAAGAGAAGATATACTGGCAGGTAGTGAATCTTGTAATGCCTATTGTACTTCTTATCGTTTTTGGAATCAGCAGATACTATTTGAGAAAGAAAAAATATACAAGCTTTAGATAAAATGAGGGAGTTGAAGAAGTTAAGTCCATATATCTTTTTATTCGTAATTACCGGATTGGCAGCCTTGTATACATTGCTGAATGAAAGAGGTTCTAATTCTTTTAATAAAGAGAAGCAATCTGTTGGGGTGGCTGATACCACTGCTATTACATCTGTTAGTCTGCAGACTAATAACAAGGTTACGAAACTTCATAAACAACCTAATGGTAAGTGGTTGGTAAATAATAAATATGAGGCGAGAGAAAAATTAATAAGCCTATTATTTTTCGGATTGAATAAAATTGAAGTTAAAAGACCAGTTGCGGATAATAAAAAGAGCGGGGTAGTTGCAAATCTTAAGCAAGACGGTGTGAAAATCACTGTGGAATCTTCAGACAAAAAGGATGTGTTTTATGTATTGTCCAATGAAAATGATGTGAACAGTACTTACTTTCTTGCTGAAGGCTCTGCTGATCCTGTAATCGTTTTTGTTCCTGGAGTAAAGGGAGATCTTTCTGAATTGGCAAGTCTGCAAGAACAGGATTGGAGATCCCGGGTTTTATTTAATAGCAGTCCAAGAAGTCTTCAAAAAGTATCAGTAAGTTTTCCAGCTGCTCCTTCAGAAAATTTTACTATCGTTTCTAAAGGAAATAAATTTGAAGTAGAAAATCTTCCGGCTCAGGATAGCTCAAAAATCCACAGATACTTAATGTTGTATGGCGTAACAAATGTGGATAAGTACATAGTGAGTGGAAAAGATACTATTGTAAATCAACTTCATAAAGGTAAACCGTTTTCAACAATACAAGTGGATGATATTGTGGATAACCTTAGTAAGACTGTTGATATTTATCTGGACCCATGGAAACAAGGTAAGATTTATGCTATCATCAGGAATACAGGGGAGGTGGTAACTTTGAATCCTGAGCTGACAAACTATCTGCTTGTGAAAAAATCTTTCTTTGCTCCTTCAAATAAGTAAGAGGGTTTTTTTTAGAATTCGGTTTTTTATAATTAACTTTATCCCCTTCATATTTTACTAGAATAGGATAAAAGAGCTATATGAAATTTGTTGTTTCTTCAACTGCCCTTCTTAAACAATTGACTGCGATCAATGGGGTTATCACTACAAATCCGGTAGTGCCGATTTTGGAAAATTTCCTGTTTGAGGTTTCTGTGGGCAAACTTACTGTTTATGCTTCAGATCTTCAGACTTCCATGATTACTGAAATTGTGGTGGAATCTAAAGAAAAAGGAAATATTGCGGTACCTGCCAAAATACTTCTTGATACACTTAAGAATCTACCGGAGCAGCCAGTAACTTTCACGATTGACGAAGAAACTTATAGCATCGAAATCAGCTCTGATAATGGAAGATATAAGTTGTCAGGTGAAAATGCCACTGATTTTCCAAGAGTACCTGCCGTTAAAAATGGATATGCAGTAGATGTACCATCTGATATTTTAACCAGAGCCATTGCCAGCACTATTTTTGCAGCCAGCAACGATGAGTTAAAGCCTCAAATGACAGGTGTTTTCATTAATATTTCAGATGCGAATACAACATTTGTTGCTACTGACGGACACAGACTAATCAGATACAGAAGGTCAGACATTGCTTCTGAAAGTCAAAATACTTTATTAATACCTAAGAAAGCTCTTAACCTTCTTAAAGCATCTCTTCCAACTGACAATACTCTTGTTAAGATGGAGTTCAATGCATCTAACGCTTTCTTCAGCTTTGCAAATATCAAGATGATTTGCCGTCTAATTGACGAGCGTTTCCCTGATTATGAAAATGCAATTCCTGCTAACAACCCAAATAAGTTAACAATCAACAGACAGGATTTGCTTAACTCTTTAAAACGTATCTCTATTTACGCAAACAAGACCACTCATCAGGTACGTCTTAAGATAGCAGGTAGTGAACTTCAGATTTCAGCAGAAGATCTTGATTTCAGCAATGAAGCAAATGAAAGATTATCTTGCGAATATGAAGGAGACGATATGGAAATCGGATTTAATGCGAAATTCCTTATTGAGATGCTGAATAACCTTGATTGTGAGGCTATTGATATTAATCTTTCAGCACCAAATAGAGCAGGTATCTTAAATCCGGCTAAAAAAGATAAGAACGAAGATGTACTTATGCTTGTGATGCCGGTGATGCTTAATAACTATGTGTAATTGTGAATAATAGTGTTATAAAAGAAAAGGCTGGTCAATCTGATCAGCCTTTTTTATTTATTTCATATTGTGGAAAACGTTTTGAACATCATCATCCTCTTCAAATTTTCCCAGGAGTTTTTCGATTTCAGCTTCCTGCTCTTCTGTTAATTCTTTAGCATCTGTAGGTATTCTTTCAAAGTCTGAACTTATTACCTCATATCCTTTTTCCTCAAGGAAGTGTTGAATTTTTCCATATGCATCAAATGCTCCATAAATTACAATTTCATTCTCATCAGCGCCTATTTCATCCGCACCAAAATCTATCAGTTCCAGTTCTAGCTCTTCAATATCAATATCTTCTCTGCTTTTGATTTTAAAGATACATTTTCTTTCAAAAAGGAAATCAAGAGAACCAGAAGTACCAAGAGATCCTCCACTTCTTGTGAAATAGCTTCTAACACTGGCAACGGTTCTGGTAGGATTGTCTGTAGCTGTCTCAACTACAATTGCAATTCCATAAGGACCATAACCTTCATAAACTACTTCTTTATAATCTTCTTGTTCTTTAGAAGAAGCTTTTTTTATAGCCCTTTCGACATTGTCTTTAGGCATGTTTGCCGCTTTGGCGTTCTGGATCAAAGCACGAAGTCTTGAGTTGGTCGTAGGGTCAGGACCGCCTGATTTAACGGCCATGGCAATGTCTTTACCAATTCTGGTAAAAGTCTTAGCCATTTGTCCCCATCTTTTCATTTTTCTGGCTTTCCGGAATTCAAATGCTCTTCCCATTGTAATATACTTTTAAAATAATATCAGTTATTGCTATAATTCTTCTGTAAAAAAAGTAAAGATAAAAATCAAAGAAACCAGAACAAAGGTTAAACCATATAAAATTCCGATTGTGACGTCGCGTCTCTTTGATATAAAGGCAATTAAGATTGAAACTAAGATGAGTGCGAAATAAAGTACATATGATATGGTGGTCGGAAGAAAGGTGATGAATCTAAAGTAAACGTAAGAAACAAGAATTAGAATTATGGCTATTAAGATTCTTAGTTTATTGCTTTTGATTTCCATATCATGATTAAAAAGGAGCCGCTTTAACGGCTCCTTTGTACAAAAAGATTAATTAAGAAATTCTTCTTATGTCAGCTCCAAGTGCATTTAGCCTGGTATCAATATTCTGATATCCCCTGTCTATTTGTTCTATGTTGTGAATAGTACTTTTGCCATTAGCAGATAAAGCTGCGATCAATAAAGCCACCCCGGCTCTGATATCCGGTGATGTCATCTGTATTCCCCGAAGAGGAATTTGTTTATTTAAGCCTATTACAGTAGCTCTATGTGGATCGCAAAGTATTATTTGAGCTCCCATATCTATCAGTTTGTCAACAAAGAAAAGGCGGCTTTCGAACATTTTCTGGTGTATTAATGCAGAACCTTTAGCCTGTGTTGCCACTACCAATGCAATACTCATAAGGTCAGGTGTAAATCCTGGCCATATAGCATCTGATATTGTAAGGATAGAACCATCAATGAAGGTTTCTATTTCATAGCTATCCTGAGAAGGTATATAAATATCATCTCCTCTGAATTCCATTTTAATGCCCAGTCTTCTGAATATAGTAGGGATAATTCCCAGCATATCGATTCTACAGTTCTTTATCGTGACTTCAGAACTGGTCATTCCAGCCATACCTATAAAACTTCCAATTTCGATCATATCAGGAAGAATGGTATGAGTAGTGCCTCCTAAAGAATCCACTCCTTCTATAGTAAGAAGATTAGAGCCGATACCGCTAATTTTTGCTCCCATTCGATTGAGCATGGAGCAAAGTTGCTGCAGGTATGGTTCGCATGCTGCATTGTAAATAGTAGTTTGACCTTTTGCAAGAACAGCTGCCATTACAACATTTGCAGTTCCGGTAACTGATGCTTCGTCAAGGAGCATGTAGCATCCTTTCAGATTACTTGCATCGATTTGATAGAAACTATCTCCGGAATCATAGGAGAATTTTGCTCCTAATTGTTCAAGGCCCAGAAAGTGGGTGTCGAGCCTTCTACGTCCAATTTTATCGCCCCCTGGTTTGGGCATTTTAGCCTTTCCGAATCTGGCCAGTAGTGGACCAAGGATCATTATAGAACCTCTTAGCGCTGCTGCTTTCTTCTTAAAGGTATCAGTTTCTAAAAAGTCAATATTGACATTTTTGGCTTCGAACAGATAGGTGGAGTCTCCTGTCTTCTCTACTTCTACACCAAAATCTTTTAATAATTCAATGAGTTTGTTAACATCGATAATGTCCGGTACATTATGAATAGTAACAGGTTCCGGAGTTAATAAAACAGCACAAAGGATCTGAAGCGCTTCGTTTTTAGCTCCCTGAGGATAAATGTCTCCTTTAAGACGTTTACCACCGATAATTTCAAATGAAGCCATTACTTAGTTTTTTCTTCTTTTATCCTTAGAGTATTTATTGTCTCTGTTGTCCCTGTTATCTCTATCGCCTCTGTCTCCTCTATTGTCCCTGTATTCTCTGTTGTCTCTACTATTATTATCTCTGCCACGGAATTCTCTTTTGTATCCATTGCCATTTGAATTGCCACCGCTTTGATTGCTGGTTTTTGGCTCACGCATCTCTTTTACGTGGGAATCAAAAAGATTATTAGCTTTGATTTTTTCAGCATTGATTGGCAGCTTGTTTTTAGACATCGTTATAAGCTGCTCAATGATAATATCGTCTGTAATGTTTTCTTTATTCCAGGTCTGATAAAATCTTTTCATCAGCTTACCTATATAGATTATAGCTGCTTCCTGATCGTCTTTATCATCTAGTTGCAATGCTTTTGCAATAAGCAATTCTATATTTTTCCCGTAGTGTTTATAATAAAGCAGGTTGTTATTATAACCAACGGTCATTGGTCTTTTTCCAAGCAATGATTTTTCAGGCATTGGAAAAGGAGTTTCTACATCGAGTTTAAAATCAGACATGATATAAAGATGGTCCCAAAGTTTTCCGAAATCCTGGGTATCTCTCATGTTTGGATTTATCTGCTTCATTAGCTCGATAAGCGTTTTGGCATAACGTCCTCTCTCTTCGCGGTCTGGTATGCTTATCACATAATCAACAAGCTTTTGAATATTTCTTCCGTATTCTTTTAAAACAATGCCTGTTGAAGGATCTGGTATCTCCATAATGTAGTGTTAGATTGCGTGCTTAAAAATAATATTAATACTAGGTAGTGTGAATTTTTAGTTTAGCGAAACTTAAAATAAGTGTCTTTTCACCATGATCGTTAAATTCAATGACGGCTTTTCGGTCAGTTCCGGATACATCCATTGCTTTTACCGTGCCATATCCAAACTTTAGATGTTCTACTCTCATTCCTGGTTTTAACTGCGATGTATCACTGGGTTTAAAATCCGGAGAAGGGATGTAGTTACTCTTTGGTTTACTTAAAACCGGTGAAGCGGTTTTTGGTTTAGCTTTTATTACCTGAGAGGAAGAAGTTGTTGCTGCAGCCGGTGCCGCACTCGGCTCTGGTCTTGCTCTTCTGCTGATATTCAGGTATTGAGGGTCTAATTCATTTAAGAATCTGCTAGGCTCACATTCTTTCAATCTGCCGAAACGATATCTTGTAGCTGCAAAAGAAAGGCAAAGATTACTTTGTGCACGTGTGATCGCTACGTAGAATAACCTTCTTTCTTCTTCCAGATCAGCTCTGCTGCTCAACATCATCTGGGAAGGGAATAACTCTTCTTCCATCCCTACGATATAAACGCTTTTAAACTCCAGTCCCTTTGCCGAGTGAATGGTCATAAGAACAATAAAGTCATTGTCTTTGTCCTTTTCCTCTTCAATATCCGTCAAAAGAGATATTTCCTGAAGAAAAGAACCTAACTTTTTATCTTCAATATTGGGGTTGTCTACAAATTCCTTAATACCGTTCAAAAGTTCTTGAACGTTTTCATACCTGCTTAGCCCTTCAACAGTTTTATCCTCATACAATTCTTTCAGTATTCCTGAAGACTGAGCCACTTCAATTGCTGTTTCAAAGGCGTCCTTGTTTTCAGCAAGTCGCATGTAGTTTTTAATCTGTACAACAAATCCCTCAATGGCAGCGGCAGCTCTTCCCGGTATAATTGAATGTACGTTATTTAAAACATCCCAAAGTGAGGCGCCTTGCTCTTCGGCGGTTACCAAAAGTTTGGATACTGTCGTATCTCCAATTCCCCTCTTAGGATAGTTGATGATTCTTCTTAAAGCTTGCTCGTCATTTGGGTTAAGGGTAAATCTTAAATAAGCAACAAGGTCTTTAATCTCTTTTCTTTGATAGAAAGACAAACCTCCAACTACTTTGTATTTAAGATTCATTCTCCTCAAGGCCTCTTCAAATGCTCTTGACTGAGAGTTGGTTCTGTAAAGGATTGCAAAATCTTTATTCTTAAGCTGGTGAGCCATTTTTTCTTCAAAAATTGCTGTGGCTACCATTCGTCCTTCTTCATTGTCAGACGTAGCTTTGATGATCTCTATCAGTTTACCTGTTTCGTTTTCAGTAAAAACGTTTTTCTTAAGCTGTGCTTTATTTTTACCTATTACAGAGTTAGCTGCATTAACAATAACCTTAGTAGATCTATAGTTTTGTTCCAGTTTATATACCTGTAACTCCGGATAATCTTTTTCAAAGTTCAGAATATTCTGAATGTCAGCTCCACGGAATGCGTAAATACTCTGAGCATCGTCTCCAACTACACAAATGTTACGATTTTTTGCGGAAAGCTTCTTTGTAATACTATACTGGCTTAGGTTTGTATCCTGAAACTCATCTACCAACACATATTTGAATATATTCTGGTATTTATTAACCACATCGATATGGTTTTTAAACAGAATGTTAGTGTTAAAAAGCAAATCGTCAAAATCCATTGCTCCAGCTTTGAAGCATCTGTCCTGGTACAGTTTGTACAATTTGCCCATTTCAGGCCTCATAGCCGAAGCATCATCCGCCATAAAATGTGGATTGTTCAGATATTCCTGAGCTGAGATCAGACGGTTTTTGGCTCCTGAAATCCGGGCTAAAACGGTACTTGGCTTATAAAGCTTTTCATCTAGGTATTGCTCCTTGACGATTTGCTTGATAAGTGTTTTTGAATCGTCTGAATCGTAAATTGTAAAATTGCTTGTATATCCTATTTTCTCTGCCTCTGCTCTTAAAATTCTAGCGAATACAGAGTGAAAGGTTCCCATCCAAAGTCCTCTGGCTTCCGGACCGACAACCTTCTCAATTCTTTCCCGCATTTCCTTTGCGGCTTTATTGGTAAAGGTAAGGGCCAGGATATTGAATGGATCTACCCCTTTTTGTATAAGGTTGGCAATCCTGAAAGTTAATACTCTGGTTTTACCTGATCCAGCGCCAGCAATAATCATGCTCGGGCCTTCAGTATTAATAACAGCGTCTTTTTGGGAGGGATTAAGTGTTTTTATATAATCCATTTGGGCTTGCTAATCTAGTTTGCAATTTACAATATATTTCTCTTCAAATCCCATTTAAAGTTTTGAATTATATAAAACTTATAATTTTGAATCCGGAGAGGATATTAGGAGATTATGAATTGATAATTTTTTAAATTAAGGGATAAAATAAGATTTCTCCCTGAAGACATTATTTACATTCAGACTTTTCAGTACTTAATAGGAAACACCTTCTGAAATAGATTGGTTTCGCTAATTTTCTAGTCAAAAGTCAGAAATAAACTTTTATTTGATTTTATTAATTGGTTGATTTTTAATTGTATATAATAGTTTATGGATTTGAAGCCATTTCCCCAAAAAGAAAACTTGTTGATTTTTGATATCGATGGTACACTTACTGATTCTGTGTTTGTACACCAGTCTGGATTTAAGAACGCCCTGAAATATTCTGGGATATCGGATTATGACAGTAATTTTTCAGGATATAAACACCATACTGATTCATTTATCTTTAAGACAATTTTTGAATCCTATCAGAAATGCCCCTGTACAGAAACAGATATAAAGAATTTTAGCCATGCATTATACCAAGAGATTCAAAAGGAGCTTGATGCTAAATCAATTGGGGAGATAGATGGCGCATTAAAATTTATAAATTATATTTTATTTGAATCTGATTTTGCGTTGGTTTATGCAACAGGATCTTTGGAGAAACCTGCTTTATTAAAATTGGCACATACTGGTTTCCCTTTAAGTGAATCTCTGCTTGTTAGTTCTGATAAGCTACAAACCCGGGAGGAAATAGTAGAAGCCTCAATTATTAGGGCAATGGGGTATTTTGAAAATCAAAGATTCGATAAGGTTATAGCTTTGGGTGATGGCTTATGGGATTTACAGACAGCTAAAAAAGCAAATCTTGGATTTATAGGGATTGGTGCAAAAAATAAGCAAATATTATATGATCATGGGGCATCAGTTGTATTTGATGATTTTATTGATTTTAAAGCTATTATTAATTGTTTGAATACAGATTGTGCTATCTCCACCTGTTAATCTAAGTCAGCAAAATATCAGGATAAGTGAAGGGAATTGAAATTTTTGGGGAATAATTTTTTAATTTTGAATTCTTCAGCTAAAAAAACAGTTGGGGGTAAAAAGCAAATCAAGTGATAGTACAGGGAAATACGGTAATTAGCGACGATATCGCAGATAAATTTTTTGTTTGTGATCTAATTAAATGTAAGGGAGCTTGCTGTGTAGAAGGCGATGCAGGTGCGCCACTGGAAGAGGAAGAAGGAGCAATCCTTGAGCAGATTTATGATAAAGTAAAACCTTATTTGTCAGCAGAAGGAATAAAGGCAATTGAAGAGCAGGGGCTTACTGTGCTTGACAGTGATGGGGATCTGACTACACCTACTATTAAAAACAGAGAGTGTGCCTATGCTATTTATGAAAAAGGTATTTTGAAGTGTGGCATTGAAAAGGCATATCTGATGGGTAAGGTTAATTATAAAAAACCGATTTCATGTCATTTGTATCCTATAAGAATTAGCAAGTATGATCATTATGATGCTCTAAACTATGACAGATGGAATATCTGCAGTCCTGCATGCAGCAATGGAGAATCATTACAGGTACCGATTTACAAATTTTTAAAAGACCCCCTGATCAGAAAATATGGGGAAGACTGGTATAATGCTTTGGTGAAAACTATAGAGAAAATTTAACGGGCTTCGGAATTTTTATTCAATGTTGATTTCACAAGATTGAAAAGTGCAACTGCTGTCCATATAATATTTACAAATGCAGAAGGATAGGCTTTAAGGTATAAGGTGTTTATGATTAAGAATACCGCACCGGTGGCATTGAGCAATTGATAGGAGATTGTTTCCGGAGTAACTCTGTTAGTGGAGATAAGAAAATAAGCAATCAATACTTCTATGGCACCGATCCACCCGGTTAAATTTAGTATATATTCCAACTTTACAATTCTATTATTTTGAAGTAGCCGGAGATGCTCCGGTTTTGTTTGTATTTAACGGAATATATACGCTTAATTTTATCGTTAGGATATTGTCTTTTTTCTTCCTAGCTCCCCAATTACTGATATTATCAAGATAATCAGAAGTGGGGTTCAGATAACCTGCTTGTAAACCAATGGCATACCACGATGGAAGGAAAAACATTGCTCCAACTTTTGTCGGAAAGACAAAGGTCATATTGTTATAGTCTTCGCCTTTTGCTCTTGTGCTGAGCTTATTTTGTAGTTTGTCGTTATTCTGATCTTTTGGCGTAAAGCGCATAAGACCAATACCTTGGCTTATGAAAATACATCCCCATTTTCTTTTTATTAAGTTGAGCTGCAAATCATAATTGAATCCAATAACCGTAGTTTTGAAATATGTATTTGGAGTAGGGGAGGGATTAAGGTCTGGATTAAATTCATACCTACCATTTTGCCCCATGATATTTCCAGCAAAAAGATTTATGTTACCATTTAATCTTTTTTTCTTATAGAATTTAATACCTACATTATATATAGCAGTCCATTGCTGGAAAGAGTTGTTCAGATCTCCTCTATAAGAACTTGGACTGATGCCAGCCTCAATAAAATGCTTGGGGGAATCCTGAGCTTGGGCATTAAAGACAATGATAATAAGAGAAAGTAAAAAAAAAGATCTTAAGAAATTGAAGCTTTGAATGATCTTCATCTGGGGCAAATTTTATTGTAAATACCTTCTTAAGAATGAATGTAACCAAAAAAGGAAAAGCTGCTTTTAGAGCAGCTTCCTTTTAATATAATTATTATTTCAATTTTGAAAAGTCAAATGTTTCAAGGAAAGCAGTGTTGAATTTCCCTGACTGGAACTGAGGGTCTTCCATTAACTTAATATGAAATGGAATTGTTGTTTTAACACCTTCAATGACAAACTCTTCCAAAGCCCTTTTCATTCTTGCCAAAGCCTCTTCTCTTGTTGAACCACTTGTTATAAGCTTTCCAATCATAGAGTCATAGTTTGGAGGAATTGTATATCCATTGTAGCAATGAGTATCAACTCTTACACCATACCCACCGGGAAGGTGGAAGTTTGTAATCTTGCCCGGATTCGGTCTGAAACCATTAGCAGGATCTTCCGCATTGATACGACATTCTATTGAATATCTTCCAGGTATAAAGTTCTTATTTGGAATAGCACCACCAGCAGCTACTTTAATTTGCTCTTTCACCAGGTCAACACCAGTTACCTCTTCAGTAATAGTATGTTCTACCTGTATACGAGTGTTCATTTCCATGAAATAGAAATCACCGTTTTTATCTACAAGGAATTCTATAGTTCCTGCGCCTTCATATTTAATAGCTTTGGCGCCTTTTACAGCAGCCTCACCCATTTTAGTTCTGAGTCTTTCAGTGATAACCGGTGATGGCGTTTCTTCCACAAGTTTCTGATGTCTTCTTTGTATAGAACAATCCCTTTCAGAAAGGTGGATCGCTTTACCGTATCGGTCTCCAAGTATTTGAATTTCGATGTGTCTTGGTTCTTCAATGAATTTTTCAAGATACAGACCATCGTTACCAAAAGCAGCACCGGCTTCAGTTTTTGCATCTACCCATGCTTTTTTGAAATCTGCATCATTACGGACGATACGCATACCTTTTCCACCGCCACCAGCAGTAGCTTTAAGTATTACAGGGTATTTTATCTTGTTGGCAAGTTTGATACCCTCATCCATAGATTCCAGCAAACCTTCTGATCCTGGGATAGTAGGTACGCCAGCTTTTTTCATGGTTGCTTTAGCTGAAGACTTATCTCCCATCGCATTAATCATGGCCGCGCTCGCACCGATAAATTTAATGCCATAGTCTTCACATATTTTAGAAAATTCAGCATTTTCAGAAAGGAAGCCATAGCCTGGGTGTATAGCGTCTGCGTTTGTTATTTCAGCTGCGGCAATGATATTTGGAATACTTAAATATGATTTGGATGAAGGTGCAGCACCAATACAAACCGCCTCATCAGCGAAACGCACATGAAGGCTGTCTTTGTCAGCAGTTGAGTATATAGCAACAGTTTTAATTTTCATTTCCTTGCAAGCGCGGATAACACGCATAGCAATTTCGCCTCTGTTTGCTATTAATATTTTATTAAACATAGATATGGTTAATTAAAATTGAAAGTTTGGTCATAAAAAAAAGGGATAGGAAATCCCTTTTCAAAATGCTGTTCTGCCTTTATTTAGGTTCTACCAAGAATAGTGGCTGATCGTATTCTACAGGAGTAGCGTTTTCTACGAGAACTTTTACAATTTTACCAGAAACTTCTGATTCGATCTCATTGAATAGTTTCATGGCTTCAATGATACAAACAGTCTGACCTTGTTTTACTTCATCACCTATATTAACAAATGACGGAGAATCAGGATTAGCTGATCTGTAGAAAGTTCCGATCATTGGTGATTTGATAGTAATAAGATTCTTGTTTGACGCTTCTGTCGGAGTAGAAGGAGTTTCTGCTTTCGGTTGAGCTGCTGGTTGTGCAACCGGAGCCTGTACCGGAGCTACAGGTTGAGCAATAGCCTGAGGAACCTGAGTTACTGTGAGAGTCTGAGGTTCTGAATATTTTTTCACGGCAATTTTAAATTGCTCCGTTTCAATGTTAACCTCAGCAAGACCTGAACTTGCGATAAAGTCCAGCAACTCCTGAATTTCTTTAGCTTTCATATTCTGCTTGTAAATGTTTTTTCAAATATCGAAATTTTCCTGGTTAAAATACTGAAGGATAGCATTATTTAGGGTCATATGCCCATTTTAAATATACTGATCCCCAGGTAAAGCCTCCGCCAAATGCAGCCATTACTACATTGTCACCCTTCTTGAATTTCTTCTCATAGTCCCAAAGGAGAAGAGGAATGGTACCATTTGTAGTATTGCCGTAGCGGTCTATATTGATGAGTACTTTTTTGTCGTCGAGACCCATTCGATCTGCAGTTGCATCAATGATTCTTTTATTGGCCTGATGGGAGACAAGCCATGCAACATCGTTGGAAGTGAGATTATTTCTGCGCATAATTTCTGCAGAAACATCTGCCATATTGGTTACAGCAAATTTAAAAACAGTTGCACCTTCCTGATAAGCATAATGTTCTTTTGCAGCGATGGTTTCGAGGCTGGCAGGTTTTCTGCTTCCTCCGGCTTTCATACATAAGTATTTGGCTCCGGAACCATCAGTTTTCAATACACTGTCCATCACACCATGACCACTGGTATCTGGTTCTAAAAGCACAGCTCCCGCACCATCTCCAAAGATTATGCAAGTAGTGCGGTCTTCGTAGTTGATGATAGAAGACATTTTATCTCCTCCAACTACGATTACTTTTTTAAATTTTCCACTTTCAATAAACTGACTTCCTGTTACCAGGCCATAAATAAAACCTGAACAAGCCGCATTGAGATCGTAACTAAAGGCATTTTTCAATCCAGCCATATCGCAAAGCAAATTGCCTGTTGCAGGGAACACATAGTCTGGAGTTGTAGTGCAGCAAATTAATAGATCGATTTCGTCAGGATTGGTATTAGTTTTTTTTAATAACTCATTCACTGCATGAATCGCAATATTGGAAGTTCCTTCTCCCGGATTTTTAAGCAGCCTTCTTTCCCTGATTCCTGTTCTGGTTAATATCCATTCGTCAGTGGTGTCAACCAGTTTTTCGAGCTCTTTATTGGTTAGAATATAATCTGGAACATAACCTCCAACCCCTGTAATAGCAGCTCTTAATTTGCTCATCTGCCTGATAAGATTTAATTGTATGCGTTTTTAATTTTGTCTACTATTCCGGCTTCGGTAAGTTGAACAGCCAGGTTTAGCATATTTTTAATAGCAATAGGTGTGGATACTCCGTGGCCGATAATAACGTTTCCATTAACACCAAGGATAGGACTACCGCCTACACCAGCGTAATTAAACAATTCTATGAACGGATCCATGAAATTTCTTTTTTCCATTAGTTCATAAAATGTTTCTGCCAGCTTAAGGACAACATTCCCCGTAAAGCCGTCCGTAACAATTACATCAGCTCTATCATTGAAAGCATCTCTGCCTTCTATGTTTCCTATAAAGTTAATTTTTGGGTTATTTTTCAGTAGCTGATGAGTTGCCTGAGTCAGGATTGTACCTTTTTGCTCTTCTTCTCCCAGGTTCATTAAACCTACTTTGGGATTTTCTATATTAAAAATATACTTTGAATATAGAGAGCCGAGTACTGCGAATTGATCCAAAAATTCTGGTTTACAATCTGCATTAGCTCCTACATCCAGAAGAATCCCGTATCTACCGTCTTCTTTGGGTATGAAACCGGCTATTCCGGGTCTGTCAATTCCTGGTATTGCTTTTATTGTAAAAAGTGAGCCGACAAGCATTGCTCCTGTATTGCCGGCACTGCAAAAGGCGTCTACTGACTTTTCCTTAAGCAATTTGAAACCTAACATAATGCTGGAGTTTGGCTTTTGGCCAATAGCTTTAGTCGGGTGTTCACCCATTCCTATTACATCTTCAGTATGTACAATTTCAAAAGCATTTTTATCAGCTCCCAACTTTTCGAGATGGGAGTGAATGATAGCCTGATTTCCAATTAAAACAATTTCTTTGTTCTCCTTAGAAAAAGGCTCCTTTGCCATTAAAGCACCCTGAAGGACAGCCTGGGGGGCGTAATCACCACCCATTGCATCCAATGCAATTCTCATAGAGTTATTTTATGCCAGGATCTCTTTTTCCATTACAACTTGGCCTTTGTAATATAATTTACCTTCAGACCAATGTGCTCTGTGTCTCAAGTGCGCTTCACCGGTAGTTGGACAAATTGATAATGTTGGAGCACTTGCTTTATAGTGAGTTCTTCTTTTGTCTCTTCTGGTTTTCGAAATTTTTCTCTTAGGATGAGCCATTGTATTTAATTAATTTATTATTTTTTTAGTTTATTTAATATATCCCATCTGGGATCTATTTCATCGTCTTTTAATTCATCTTCATCAAGGTCAATTGGCGTTGAATAAATATGAAGAGTTTCTTCTTCAGCATTTTCTTCTTCACCTTCCTGTATGAATTTTGGATGAAGTTTTTTCATTGGGACAGCCAGTCCTATGAATTCATATATAAATTGGGACAGATTTAATTTTTGAGTTTCAAAAGGAATAGTGATAATTTCTTCACTGATTTCCGCATACTCTTTTCCATATTTGAAAATAATCTGATCATTTGTATTGATCTGGAATTCAAATGGATCCAAGCTTCTGTCGCAAATTAATTCTACCCAGCCTTCTACAGCAATTGTTGCTTGTATCATCGTCTCCGATTTATTAAGCATCACAGTTACTTTCAGCTGGCCTTTTTCTAACAGGCTGTCTTCAAAATTCTCAAAAAACGTACTGTCCAGAGTGTAGTCATAGTAGTGTTTCGCATTACTAAGACTTACTATATCGATGTCAAAAGTTCTTAATCCTTTCATACAAGTCATAGCTCCGCCCTGAAATCTAGGGCGCAAAGTTAATATATTATTTTAATTAACAAAAATGTTAATTTGAAGTAACCAATTTGTAAGATTTTTCTGTTGAAAATCAGTGTATTTGATTTACTTTCTCCTTCCTAAACTGTCACCGGTTTACGGTTTTTTACAATATCGCATGCCAAAAACACTGCTTCCCTAAACGAAGATTCATTAGCAATATTTTTTCCGGCTATGTCATAACCCGTACCATGGTCCGGGGAAGTTCTGATTACCGGCAGTCCTGAAGTATAGTTTACTCCTGAATCAAATGCCAGAGTTTTGAATGGTATAAGTCCTTG
Source organism: Sporocytophaga myxococcoides DSM 11118 (assembly GCF_000426725.1). Taxonomy (NCBI): domain Bacteria; kingdom Pseudomonadati; phylum Bacteroidota; class Cytophagia; order Cytophagales; family Cytophagaceae; genus Sporocytophaga; species Sporocytophaga myxococcoides. Next base: position 511,533 of record NZ_AUFX01000005.1, read on the forward strand.
GTCATGATACATTCCTAATACAGCATCAAATTTTTTGTACTGTTTAGTTCCAAAAAATCCATCTGCTGGAAATGGGCCAAATATCAAAACTCCTTTAGCTTTTAATTCTTCGATGAGTGGAGTAAGTAATTCTATTTCGTCTTTCCCTAGTAATCCTTCCTCTCCTGCATGTGGATTTAACCCTAATAAGGCTATTTTTGGTTTCAATATTCCAAAATCATTTTTTAACGCCTTATATAATACATTGATTTTGGATAAAAGTCTCTCCTTCGTCAACGATTTTTTTACCTCAGAAAGGGGAATATGTCCTGTAACTACTCCAACTCTTAGGTCTTCACTCACAAGTAGCATTAAACTATCATTTACTCCACTTTTGTGAGTGAAAAATTCCGTATGTCCTGGAAATTTAAACTCCTCAGATTGAATGTTTTTCTTATTAATTGGGGCAGTTACAACTGCATCAAGTTTGCCGGAGAATAAGTCTTCAGAAGCTTTTGAAAGGGAAATATATGCAGTTTGTCCTGATTCTGCAGTAGGTTTACCAGGATTGATTTCATGGTCTTCTTCCCAGCAATTAATGATGTTAATTTTCTTAGGATTAATGCCTTCTGTATTTTTCGTCTGATGGAAATGCAATTCTTCAGATGTTTCTATCAGTTTTTTATATCTGCTGAAAATTTTAACAGAACCATAAACAATGGGTACGCAGATTTTGGTAATTCTGCTGTCTGACAATGTTTTAATAATTACCTCCGGACCTATCCCGTTGAAATCTCCCAGTGTAATTCCGATTACAGGTTTTTCTGAATTATTTGTTAAGTATCCCATTTTTAGTTTTGTTGACTTATTTTTTTGAAGAAATCATAAAATAACCGAACGCCTGCGCCGGTGGCGTTTTTTCCTCTATAGCTATCTTCAGAGGTTAAAAATGCGCTACCCGCAATATCCAGGTGTACCCAGTCATATTTTACGAAATGTTGCATGAATTTCCCCGCAGTAATAGCTCCGGCATCTCCGGATCCTATATTTTTTAAATCAGCTATATCAGATTGTAATTGCTTTCCATACTCTTCCCAAAGTGGAAATTCTACCAGTCGCTCGTAAACAGCTCTGCCAGAATCTTCCAGCATGGTTTTATAATCTTGTTTTGCCGTTCCCATATATACGATCCCTTCTTTCCCGATTGCTCTCGCAGCTGCTCCGGTAAGTGTTGCGAGATCTGCCACGAAAAGTGGATCATATTGTGCTGCATAGGCTAGTGCATCAGCCAATATTAGTCTGCCTTCTGCATCAGTGTTCAAAACTTCGACTGTAGTACCATCATACATCTTAATAACATCTCCAGGAGTCATAGCATTGCCATCGGGGCGATTTTCAGTAGCAGGGACCAGGCCTATAATATATAACGGAAGTTTACTCTTGGCAATAGAGTATAAAATTCCTGCAACTGCCGCACCACCAGCCATGTCAGACTTCATGAGGTCCATTGAATTTGGCGTTGGTTTCAGCGATAATCCTCCAGTGTCATAAACAACGCCTTTGCCGATAAGGACATAAGGCCTGGTATTGATTGCGTTTGCAGGTTTGTATTCGGATATAATAAATGTGGGTGGGTTAGGGCTGCCTAAGTTAACACTTAATAAGCCTCCCATTTTTAAATCTGTAATTTTTTGTTTGTCAAATATTTCAACTTTAAATCCTGCTTCTTTGCCCAAAAATTTAAATTCCTCCGCAAATTGCTCTGCTGTTAGAAAATTGACAGGTTCATTGACAAGGTTTCTTGTGTGGAAAACTCCTTCTATTAGATTTTGCAAATTCAGAATGTCAGTTTCTTTCAAACCTTCAGAATAGATATGGATATTTTCAGGAAAGGAGGTAGACGCTACAGATTTATATTTGTTGAAATTATAAGCACTTAAGGCCAGACCTTCCGTTAAGGCAAGCAAGCCTTCATAGAAAGAGCCCGTGATCTGTATTGTTTTTAGTTTTTCTTTCTTTAGCAAGGAGCATAATTCCGCTCCAGTCTTTCTTAGTTTTTCTTTTTCGCAATAATCAAAAGCCTTGCTGAAATTAATTATATAGACGTTTCTATAGAGTTGATTAACAGCTACTATGGAAGTTGTTTCCATCCTTTTTTCAACATACTCAATTTCCTCGGCCTTAGTAAGGTATTTTTTTACTTCAGCGATTGATTCTGCCAGAATAGCCAGATTTTCTTTTTCAGAAATGTTTCCTTCAAATTTTAACCGAATCATACTTTCTTTATTCTGTGAACGGCAAATTTATCATTTCCCTTTTAAAACAAAAACAGCATACTTCAATAGAAATATGCTGCTTTTGAAAATTTACGAAACAGGTACGAAAAAGAAAAAACTAAAATATTACCATATAATTGCTATTTATATCTGAATACGCTTAATGAGAAAAAGGTAACCTTAAATGATTACTTTTGGGGATGAAATCTGTAAAACCTAAAAAATTTCTTGGTCAGCATTTTCTTAATGACCTGAGCATTGCTAAAGATATTGTAGACGGACTGTCTGGTTATAAGGGATATACCAAAGTTCTGGAGATTGGTCCCGGAATGGGAGTGCTGACTGATTTTTTATTACAGGAAAAAAAATACTCTTTGTATGTAAGTGAGATAGATAAGGAGTCTGTTCAGTATTTGAAAGTAAAATATCCTGAATTAACTGATAATATCATTGAAGGCGATTTTTTGAGACTGCCTTTGGAAAAATATTTTGAAGGTCAATTCGCCATTATAGGAAATTTTCCATATAACATTTCTTCTCAAATCTTTTTTAAAGTTCTGGATTACAAAGAACAGATTGTGGAAGTAGTAGGGATGCTTCAGAAAGAAGTTGCAAAAAGGTTAACTTCTGGTCCGGGGAATAAAGATTATGGAATTCTCAGTGTATTGCTGCAAGCATACTATGACATGGAATATTTATTTACTGTTGATGAACATGTGTTTAATCCGCCTCCAAAAGTTAAATCTGGTGTAATTAGGATTCGTCGTAATGAACGTACTTCAATGCCATGTTCTGATGAAGACTTTAAAAAAATAGTCAAACAAAGTTTCAGTAGCAGAAGGAAGACCTTGAGAAATGCCTTAAAAAGTCTAAATTTGCCGGAATCTATAGTTGCCAATCCTATCATGGAGAAGCGTGCAGAACAGTTATCCGTAGAGGATTTTATTAATCTAACCTGTATGATAATCAAAGAGTAGAGCGATGCAGTTTGAGTTGACAGAGGAATATTTGGATTCATTCATTCAGGCAGTCGATGCCAGAAAGAATTCATGGATCAGGGAGCAATTGGATGAATTGCATCCTCAGGATATATCTTCTGTAGTGCATGAACTGGATCCAGATCATTCTACATATGTAATAAAACTCCTTGAGAATGAAACCGGAGCTCAAGTCATTAGAGAGTTGGATTCCGACTATAGAAAAAAGCTTCTAAAGGAATTTACTCCCGATGAAATAGGTGCATACATTAGTTTCATAGATTCAGATGATGCTGTTGATATAATCAATGAGTTACCTGTTAAAACCAAGGAAGAAGTAATTTCCCTTGTTGATAACAAAGAGAAAGCTGATCACATCAGAGACCTGATTCACTATGATGAAGATTGCGCAGGTGGTTTGATGGCTAAGGAGTTGATTCGCGCGAACCTTAACTGGACTGTAACACAATGTATAGAGGAAATAAGAAGGCAGTCCAGAAATGTTTCCAGGATATATTCTGTATATGTTGTAGATAATCTTGATAAACTTCTGGGAATAGTGTCGCTTAAAAAGATGCTACTTGCAGATGATCATACATTGATTGCCGATATATATGAACCAGAGATAATTGCTGTAGAAACATTTATCAGTGCTGAAGAGGTATCGCAGATTATGGAAAAATATGACCTTGAAGCGATCCCTGTGGTAAATGTGCATGGAAAGCTTCTTGGCCGAATTACTATTGACGACGTTGTAGACGTTATTAAAGAAAGAGCTGAGCAGGATATTCAGATGATGGCTGGTATCAGTGGTCCTGCAGAAGATGATGATAGTGTATGGACTTTATCTAAGGTAAGATTACCCTGGCTTATTATCGGTATGTCCGGAGGTATGCTGGGGGCAAAGTTTATAGGACTTTTTGAAAAAGATATAAGTCTGATTCCGGCAATGGCATTTTTTATCCCATTGATTACAGCTACAGGAGGAAATGTTGGAATACAAACTAGTTCAGTTGTTGTTCAGTCATTGGCAAAAGAGTCGGGATATGGATCATTCAACTTCGCTAGTTTTTTGAAAGTCTTGATTGTAGCACTTATTAACGGAATTGCGTTGAGCTCTCTTGTATTCGGTTTGAATATGATTTTAGGAGAGGATACAAAGCTGGCAATTATTGTTTCTACAGCACTTATGAGTGTTGTCTTATTAGCAACAGTAATGGGCACCATTACACCATTGGTATTAGATAAGTTAGGTTTTAATCCTGCCCTTGCTGCCGGTCCTTTTATTACGACAGCCAATGATCTTCTAGGGCTCGCAATTTATTTTCTTGTAGCGCAGTCGCTTTATCATTTATAAATGAAATCATGAAATTTATTATTGTAGATGAAATGCATCCTTCCATAGTCTCTATGTTGGAAGGAATAGGCATTGTACCAGATTATAGACCATCTGTCACAAGAATGGATCTTTTAAAGATTGTGATGAACTATGAAGGACTGATCGTGAGAAGCAAAGTGAAAATTGATAAGGAGTTACTAGATCTAGCAACTAATTTAAAGATAATAGCTAGAGCCGGTGCCGGACTTGATCAAATTGATATTGAAGAAGTAAATCGAAGAAATATAAAAGTTGTAAATGCTCCTGAAGGAAACAGGGATGCAGTTGGAGAACATGCTGTAGGAATGCTTCTTTCATTAATGAATAAGATGCAAACAGGAGATAAGGAAGTGAGGAATAGGATATGGAAGAGAGAAAAAAACAGAGGTTATGAAGTAGGAGGGCTCACCATTGGAATAATTGGCTATGGCAACATGGGCAAAGCATTTGCTAAAAGGATCAAAGGTTTCGGATGCAGGGTAATAGCATATGATAAATATATATCAGGATATTCGGATGAATTTGCGCAAGAAGTTTCCATTGAAGATATATTTAATAATGCGGATGTTTTAAGTCTGCATATTCCATTGACAGAAGTCTCGAGAAGAATGGTCAATAGAAAATTTATCGCAAACTTTAAAAAGAATTTTTGGTTAATAAATACAGCCAGAGGAGAGGTTGTGCAACAGGAAGATTTAATTGAAGCATTGGACTCGGGTAAGATAAGAGGGGCGGCATTAGATGTTCTTGAAAACGAAAAGTTTGAAACATTAACATCGGTACAAAAACTTAATCTTGAAAATCTGGTTGAAAGAGAAAATATACTGTTCACCCCGCATGTAGCAGGGTGGACCTATGAGTCATTGGTTAAAATTAATGAAGTATTAGTTGAAAAACTCAGAGAATCAATAGGTAGGATTTGAGGGTTTGGAATTGGTTAAAAAAATCTTAATTTTGATTCCTGAACGGTTGAGGAAGCCGTTTTTTTTATTGTACCTAAGCAATTGCAAAGAGATATGGCATACACATATTACACAGAAGAAGGACTTAGAAAGTTAAAGGATGAGCTTGCTATGCTCAAAACCAGAGGGCGTGCCGATATGGCTAAGCAAATAGCAGAAGCTCGTGACAAAGGAGATTTAAGTGAGAACGCAGAGTATGATGCAGCGAAAGATGCTCAGGGATTGCTTGAATTAAAAATCAGTAAATTGGAAGACGTAGTTGCCAATGCGCGTATTATCGATGAGAGTAACATTGATACTTCCAAAGTATCAATTTTATCTAATGTTAAGATAAAAAATAAAAAGACTAATGCTATTGTCAACTATATATTAGTATCTGAAGAAGAGGCGGACCTAAAGAGTGGAAAGATCTCTGTAAAATCACCAATTGGCAAAGGTTTGCTTGGGAAAAAAATTGGAGATTCCGCATATATAGATGTTCCTGCAGGAAAACTTGAGTTTGAAATCTTAGATATCAGCAGATAATGGCAAGCATCTTTACAAAAATTATAAACGGTGAAATTCCAGGTTATACAATAGCTGAGGATGATCGCTGTTATGCATTTTTGGATATTTCTCCTTTGGTAGTAGGGCATACGCTTGTAGTGCCTAAAACAGAAATCGATTATATTTTTGATATGGATGATGAGCTGCTGGCTCACCTTCATGTGTTCAGCAAGAAAGTTGCAAAGGCTGTGCAAAAGGCTGTTCCTTGCAAGAGAATTGGTATTGCAGTCATTGGTCTTGAAGTTCCGCATACCCATATTCATCTTGTGCCTATGAACTCTGCGAACGATCTCAACTTTACAAGACCTAAACTTACTGTTGCAAAAGAGGTGATGGAAGAAACTCAGAAAAAAATAAAGAGTTATCTTTAATATATATTATTATAAAAAAAGAGGCTGTCTTTGAAATAAAAGACAGCCTCTTTTTTTATAACCTATTCTCTGTTATTTTTTTTGCCAGATACTATTCTATCAGGATTGTCTTTGAGAAAGGATGACCAATTGCCAGATGTCACTTTCAATGGTCCACCCTGAAAATGGTGACAAAGTGCAACCGCAAGTGCATCTGTAGCATCAAATAATTTAGGAGCTTCCTGGATTTTTAGCAAGGTACAAAGCATACTAGATACCTGCTCTTTGGAAGCATTTCCATTACCGGTAACAGATTGTTTAACTTTTTTGGGAGCATATTCCGAAATGGGAACTTCCCTGGAGATTGCCGCTGCAATTGCTACTCCCTGAGCCCTCCCCAGTTTGAGCATAGACTGAACATTTTTTCCGTAAAAAGGAGACTCGATTGCCATTTCGTCCGGATGGTATTCATCTATCAGCTGCACAACCCTTTCAAAAATTTTACTTAATTTTATTCCATGGTTGCTATATTTACTCAGGTGAATTACTCCAAATTGCAGGAGATCAATCTTGCTTTTTCGGATATGGATAAGGCCGTACCCCATAATCGTGGTACCTGGATCTACACCTAAAATTATTTTGTCCTTCTCTATTTCTTTTCCTTTAGAAATCATTCAATGCAAGTTAACCACATCCTCTCGGCTTTAAAAGAGAAAATTAATCCCAATTTTTCCCTTTTAATTAAGTCATTGGTATTTATAGTTTCCTTATCCATTATTTTTTATACAGTAAATAAAAAGGATCAACTTACCGGAAATTACTTTTTCGAAATTATAAATTCCTGGAAAAGTAATTCATGGATGATCTGTTTTGCTTTTTTATTAATGCCAATAAACTGGGGAATTGAAGGTTTAAAATGGAAGCTTCTAGCTTCTAAAGTAGAGAAAACTTCTTTTTTTTGTGCCTTGGAAGGAGTTATATGTGGAACTGCTTTTGGGTTTATTACTCCTCATGGACTAGGAGATTATCTCGGCCGAATCTTAAATATGAAAAGTAAGGAGAGGTCCAAAGCTTTAGGTGCAATATTTCTGAGCAGGATAGCACAATTTTATTCTACTATTTATTTTGGTAGTATTTCGGTTTTCTTTTTACTCTTCTCGTGGTTTTCATTTTCTGAATCACAAAAAAAGGTCATTATAATTACCTTGCTTTTATTTCATATACTGCTACCGGCTTTATTTTTTTTTCGAGAAAATATTTTAAGATATCTGGAGGAAAGCAAAGGATTGAAACTCATTGCCAGTTATTTTCTGATTATTAAAAAATATGATCTGAGAGAAATCTTATTGGTGATTGCACTATCAGCTTCCCGATATCTCATTTTTCTGTTTCAATTTGTTTTGGTATTCAATTTCTTTCGTGTCAAAACCGATTTGTTTTTTCAATTTCTAGCAGTTCCATTTGTCCTTCTAGTTAAATCTGTAATACCTACAATATTCGATTTAGGAGTAAGGGAAGCGGCTGTAGTATTTATTTTTGAGGGGAAAAGTGTTGATTTACAAATGGTATTGTATTCTAGCCTTACAGTCTGGCTATTGAATGTATTGACACCTTCAATGGTGGGATTATTTCTTATTTTCAGGTTAAAAATTAAAGGACCATTTTGATGCTAATAGTTATTGCTCCATTTTTTTTGATTTATGCAGTTGCCCTTATTTGGGCCGTTTTCAAATGGAGAAAAATGGAATTGTGGTCCAGAAACTTAGATGTATCGCCAGGTAAGTTTGTGTCAGTTATTATTCCTGTAAGAAATGAAGAACTGAATATTTTAAGTTTGCTTACAGATTTATCTAATCAACGATATCCTAAGAGTAAATTTGAAGTGATTGTCATCGATGATGGCTCTGTGGATTTTACAGTAACTTTTGTGCAGGAGTATCTGGAAATGACGGATATTCAGTTATCTGTCCTCTATTCTGGAGATTATCAATCAGATGCAGCTCCAAAGAAAAAGGCGATCGAATATGGAATCTCAAAAGCTAAAGGTGATTTAATATTGACGATAGACGGGGATTGCAGGTGTGGTGAAGACTGGATTGCAACAATGGCAGGAATGCTTGAAGTATCAGATTCTAAAATGGTTTGTGGACCGGTAGGGTTCTATTCTAAGGGTACATTGTTTGAGAAGATGCAGCAAATTGAATTCAGTGCAGTTATGGGAACCGGAGGTGTTTGCCTGGGGTCAGGATTTCCTACGATGGCCAATGGTGCAAACTTGTGTTATGAAAAAGAGGCATTTTATGAGGTCGGGGGATTTACCGGATTTGAAAAGATTGCCTCAGGAGATGATGAATTTCTTATGCATAAAATTTACGAAAAGTATCCCGGTAAAGTATTATTTGCATGTAAGAAAGAAGCGTTGGTGATGACTTATCCTAAAGATTCAGTTAAAGAATTTTTGGAACAAAGAAAGAGGTGGGCTGGTAAATGGAAAATGCATAAGAACAAAAGAAATCAGTATTTGGCGCTATTTATTTTTTTAGTGAATTTTTTATTTTTAGTTTCGGGCGCATATTCATTGGTGGATAAAATGGGATTGCTTGTTTTTGCAGCTTTTGCCATAGTAAAATTTGTTACAGAGTTTATATTTCTGAAACAGGTTTCTCGGCTTTTAGATCATCAATTTAATCTTATTGAATTTGCAATTACATGGGCCTTTTACCCGTTTTATGTTATAACTATTGGATTATTAAGTAATTCTGGTAGTTTTGTCTGGAAAGGAAGAGATATTAAAAACTGAGAAATTGACACCACAAGAATACGACATTCTGGATGAACTTTATTTTATTTGCACCTTGGACCATTTGTTGAAAAATTTAACAATGGATGATTCGGAATTAAGGAATCATTTGGAGCAACTTTTCCGTAAAGGGTGGATAAAAGTTTTTTATAAAGGCACAGAAGATGAAGTCGAATCCGGAGAAGTTTCAAAGGGACAATTCGAAAATTACCATTTTCTTGCAACCAAAGCAGGATTAAAAGCTCATAACACCTTATAAAGTGGTTAAGTCGAAAGAGAATACCGTCAAAACACCTTCTTATTATGTTCGCAAGCGGCTATGGAAAAATAAGCCAGCAATTGCCGGATTTATAGTTATTGTTCTTGCTCACATTATTGCAATTCTAGGTTATTTAATAATGCCAGATCATACTCCTAATGCGAATGATGGCTCCGCACTTATTAAAAAGAAACCAATAGGGTTTGAATGTACTTTGTTGAAATTCAGAAAAAACAGAGAAATTGAGAGAGGCAATTTTCTGGAGAAGATGTATATGGGACAAGAAAGTGATTTTATTATTCAACCTGTCAGTTCCTATCAGATTAAAAACCTTAAGGTATATTATTCCCTTTTTGGAAAAGAGGATGAAACAGAATCTGCTGATATCGTAGCTGTTACTAAGAACCTTTTTGTAGGCTCTTCCCCAAAACTTAAGCCGGACTCTATCTACAACTATTCTGTGAAAGACGATGTCATTACCTACCTTGATTTAAATGAAAAGACAGTTCAAATCACAAGAGAGGAATTATTAAGAGATTTTCTGGATCATAATATAGAAAAAAGAGAGTATCTGTTGGGAACAGATAAGGCGGGTCGCGATATCCTGAGCAGGTTATTATTTGGTACACGTATTTCACTTTCAATAGGATTTATTTCAGTATTAATTTCTATTCTAGTGGGCGTCACTCTAGGTGCTTTGAGCGGATTTTTCGGCGGAACAACTGATAAGTTTATAATGTGGCTTATGACCGTAGTTTGGTCTATTCCAAGCATTATGCTTGTTATCGCTATCAGCCTTGCTTTGCAAAGCAGAGGGGTTTGGGTGGCATTTGTAGCTGTAGGATTAACGATGTGGGTAGAAGTGGCAAGAGTTGTGAGGGGGCAGATCTTAAGCTTAAAGGAAAAGCTTTATGTTGAAGCTGCAAAGGCTCTAGGAGTAGGTGATCTCAGAATTATCTTTGTGCATATCCTTCCTAACATTGTTGGGCCTTTGATTGTAATTGCTACAGCAAACTTCGCATCTGCAATCTTGATTGAGGCAGGGTTAAGTTTTCTTGGTCTTGGAGTACAACCACCAATGCCTTCCTGGGGCATGATGGTTAATGAAGGTTATGGATCAATGCTGGCAAAAGATTCTGGCTATCTGGTAGTACTTCCAAGTTTGTGTATTTGTATTCTTGTATTGGCATTTAACTTATTCGGAAACGGCTTAAGAGACGCATATGATCCCCAAAGCGCCGTCAAATGGTGAAAAAGAAGGTGGGTTGGAAAACTCGTTGCAACTAAAGCAGCTGGAGTTAAACTCTCTACTTGAAGTAACGCAGGCAATTAATTTTAACTTGCCCGAAGAATCTTTATATAAGATATTTTACTTCACTTTAATAGCCAATCTTAAAATCAAGAAATTTGCCCTTTATGTTTTTGATTCTGGTTGGAGCTGTAAAGTCAACTATGGCACAAAAACGAATTTTAAATCTATTGAATTAGATCAATCATTTTTTAACGTTAGCAAAATATCGAAACTGGAAAAGACAGCTAATCACTTTTCTGAATTTGATTTGCTGATTCCTGTTGCACATAAATCACAATTGCTTGCTTTAGTATTTATTGGAGGCCTGGAGCTTGGTGAAGAAAATACAGACGTGTCTTTCGTTCAGACTTTTGCCAATATCATTACTGTGGCAATTGAGAATAAAAAGCTTGCAAGAAAAGAACTTCAACAGGAAGCATTCCGAAAGGAGCTTGAAATTGCAAGAGATGTGCAATCACACTTGTTCCCTACCTCTCTTCCTGATAATAAAAGAGTAGTAATAGAAGCTGATTACCTACCACATCAGTCAATAGGAGGAGATTATTATGATTATGTACCATTAAATGATGATGAATTTTTTATTTGTGTAGCTGATGTATCTGGAAAGGGAATACCTGCAGCTCTTTTAATGTCTAATTTTCAGGCCTGTTTGAGAACGATGTTAAGGCAGACATCAGATCTAAAAAAAATTATCACAGAGCTTAACTACATTACACGTCTGAATGCCAGGGGTGAAAGGTTTATTACTTTCTTTGCTATGATTGTTGACCTGAAATCCAGGAAGGCTAGATATATTAATGCCGGTCACAATCCTGCCATTATTATTCAGGACGGGAATGCTGAAACCCTGGACAGTGGCACAACTATTTTAGGGATATTTGAAGATCTACCATTTCTTAGTGAGGAAATTCTGGAAATAAAAGAAAACTCCCTGTTATTCTTGTATACAGATGGTGTTACGGAAACATCAAATATAGAAGAAGAAGAGTTTGGTATGGAACGATTTGTTCAATTGTTAAGAGAAAATACAGCTCAGGAAAATCAGGTAATACATAAAAAACTTATGGAAGACCTGAATGCCTTCAAAGGAAAAATGACATTCCCTGATGATATAACTTTTGTTTCTTGTAAAATCAAAGGCTTTTAACCTCCTCTTCTTTATTCCATTGATTGATTTTTGCAAGAATGGTAATGGAAACGAGGAAGAATGTACCTACCTTATCGCTTTCTGTAAAATCTGAAAACATCATGCAAATTACAATGGAAGTAAATGCCAGATAAAATCCGGCAGTCAGGTATTTTATTTCAGGATCAGAAGTTTCGTGGTAAATTTTACTCCCTCTGATAAATACCATGATTACAAGAGTAGCAAAAAGTAGAAATCCAACTAATCCTTGTTCTGTGAGAAATAAAAGGAAATTATTATGTGTAGTTGATTGTTCCGGGTTGTCACTTACATAAGTTCTGAATCTATCAATGGCAAATTTTTTATATTCAGGATAAAATGTACCAGGACCGGAGCCCATCACAGGTTTTTCTTTTACCATATTTGCACCTGCAACCCACCTGTATACTCTTTCCATACCTGAAACATCTTTCATTGAATAAGTTGCCGCAAGATGTCCTTCAATGTCTCCTTCATGAAATATCGTCGTTGTGTAATCGGAGGCAAAATCTAAGTAATGATCATTGGTAAATAAATAAGTTACTGAGCTGATGACTAAAATTACTGCCATGCTAATCACCAATGTTACTTTCTTGTAATTCAATAACTGATAAAAAATAATGCAAATAATCAATGCCAGCCAGGAACCTCTTGTATATGAAGTGATAAGAGCGAATAAGAACAGTAATAAAATGAATTTGAGATAAAAGGATTGTTTTCCAGAAGTCTTTTTGGTTGTTTTAAGCAAAAACCAGGTGAGAGGTATTCCAATACCTATTACAGTTGCATAATAAACGTGATTTACAAAAATGATGGAGGATAGGTGGTTAATATTTTCAAACGAGAAACCATCTGCTGCATGTAAAATAATAGTGAATAAAACACCAATAAATAAACCTCCAGTATATGCAAATATGAATTTTTTTAGATCATTTTTCGATCTGATGATTGAAAAAGTTAGAAACAAAAAGACCAGATAATAAACTGTTTTGGCTATGATGTATTTTATTGTTTTTAATTTGTCAATGGTAAAGAGATATTCAAATACTGCCCAGAAATAAAGGAGCAAAAGAATCATTATCATTGGATCTTTAAGTAATCCCAAATCGTAATTTTTTTGAAACAGAAGAGTAATAATGTAGATGAATGCAAGTACAAGTATTAAGCCTTCCGATGGAAGGCTTAAATTACTATTTCCAATAATGGGGAATTCCTTAGATAAAGGGAGGCAGAATATTAATAAATAGTATATTAACTTATAATCAAAAAAGCAGTAAAGCCCCAAAGCACATAGTACTGGAATTAACAAGACTACGGTAGTTTCAAAATAAATTGCTGCTATTCCACTCAGTATTACTAAGATTGAGAATGAAATCAGAAGAGGCTTTGCTAATGTAGGTAATGACTTCAATTGAATTAACCTTCTCTTTTTGAAAATGATTCAGCGATTGATATAATAATGAATATTATTATCATAGAGCTCATGACTCCTACTAGAATAACAATAGATTTTAATGGTTTTGCCTTATCTAGAGCCGGTTTAGCGGGTTCAAGAATATAAAGAGTTTCAATTTTTTCATCCAAAACCTTTAATTCTTGTTGTACATCCGAAAGTTTGGTGTAGTTGTATATATATTCATTTGCAAGAAAGTCAGTATTGAATGCTGTATAATTTTGGTTTGGTTTAAGATTCTCAATTAATTTTTGAATATCTTTTACTTTTTCCTCCTGACTTTTTAAATAACCTCTCAGAATTTGGTTATTTATGATAGAAATAGGCTCCCTGTTCTTTTTATCTATGAACTTGATTATTTCATTTGCCATGTCAGCTGCTATTTTCGCATCTTTATCAAATACAATCACTTCCAATCCTCCTGCTAAAGGAGTTTTTTTGATTGTAACCTGACTCATAAATTCGTCAAATACTCTTTTTTCAGCTTTAGCTTCAGATTTCTTGATATTGTATCTCTGATATAAATTAAACTTTTCAATCATGTAAAAAGCTAATTCTCTGGATTCTCCAACAGCAAGTATTCTTTCAACTTCTTGTTCTCCTGCATATATTCCAAATCCAGGATTTTTGACCAGGGCAAATCTTGGGTCATAAGAGCGTGGATCAAATGGATAAAAAATTACGACAGATTTATAATAGACAGGTAGCAAAAAAGCTACTATAGTGCTAAGTATCAAACTAAAAAGAAAGGAGCCTATAATCAGTTTTTTCCACTTTCTTATAACATCCCAAAAGCTCAATAAATTAAAATTATTCTCTTTCATTAACTCAATTTTAAAAATATTAAAGTTTAAAATTATATAATTTTGATAAAATTGTTACGATTTATTTAGTTTTAAGTGGGAAAAATTTAACGATTATCAGTAAAGTATTTAAAAACATCGGCCTTTCGGTTTTTCTGAATATCATGATCAAACCGATTTGGATAATTTTGGAAAATCTGGTTCAAAATAAAATAGGCCACGAGGAATATGGTTTGTATTCTGCACTCTTTTCTTTCGGATTTATATTTTTGATTTTAACAGATTTTGGGATTAATTATTATGTGACCAAGTCAATTGCTCGAAATTCTTCTGAGACGATGTCGCTATTTTCTCAGGTCACTTTGTTTAAAATTATTCTCACTATGTTATTCCCGATTGCATGTACATTTCTTGGGTATTTATGGGGGTATAAAAGTGAACAACTGATCTTTCTTTTTTTTCTGTCACTCACAAATTCTTTGTTGCAATTGATCCTTTATGGAAAAGCAATTCTACAGGGGAAGCAGGAGTTTTATCTCGATAGTTATCTGGGAATTTTGGATAAGTTATTGTTAGCCTTATTTACTTTTTTGCTGATTATTTTTTCGAAAATCTCATTGGAAAGTTTTATTGCTGCCAGATTACTATCTGCTGTATTAACTGTGGGAATGGGATATTATTTTCTGAAAAAAGTTATTGGCCTCATGCATCTGACTTTTAGTTGGATAAAAATTAAGGATATAATTGTCAGTAGCCTGCCGTTTGCCTCAATGGCAGTATTGTATTCCGTCAATGATAAAATTGATCAGGTTCTTTTGGAACGCCTGCTGGGGAAGACTTCTACAGGATTATACGCAGCTGCATATAGATGGCTGGATGCAACTATGATGTATATCTGGATTATTATGCCAATATTTTTTGCAAGATTCCCATTTTATAAAGAAGATAATCAGCAGGTGCAAAAATTATTTAATGCTGCCCAGTTGATTGCAGCGATTCCGGTTATTTTAGCAGCTTCATTTGTTTTCTTTTACCCTGAAGTTTTGGTGTATTTCCTGAATAACAGTTCTGAGTCTGAATTGAAGGTGATTAAAGAGTTGTTAAGAATTCTGTTTCTATCCTTATTGCTAAATGGCTTTTTTAATATTTATTCAACATATTTGAATGCTATGGGATATGTGAAAATTGTCAATATCTCTATTATCACCAGTGTAGTTTTGAATATTCTGCTTAATTTTATGATAGTACCCACTTATGGGGTCATTGCTTCAGCCTGGATTACGGTAATATCAACATTCATATTATGTGTATTTGCGTTTATCTTTACAGGTACAAATACTGCTATTAGTGTTCCATGGAAACTCCTGTTTAAACTGTCTATACTTTTGATTCTTTTGATGGTTTTGTTTGCCGTATGCAGGTACTATGATCTGAATTGGGTTTT
This sequence comes from Sporocytophaga myxococcoides DSM 11118, assembly GCF_000426725.1. Lineage (NCBI taxonomy): Bacteria > Pseudomonadati > Bacteroidota > Cytophagia > Cytophagales > Cytophagaceae > Sporocytophaga > Sporocytophaga myxococcoides. The sequence continues at coordinate 527,237 of NZ_AUFX01000005.1, forward strand.
AGCAGGTATTTTGTCCGTTATATTAACAGTTTTATATTCTTTAGTCTGTGGGTTCAAACATACCATGCTGGAGTATAAGTAGAAAGGAATTATAAACTTGAAAATAGCCGTAAATACAAGATTTCTCTTAAAAGATAAACTTGAGGGAATCGGTACATTCACATTTGAAGTTTTACAAAGGATGGTAAAGAATCATCCTGAACATGAATTTATATTCTTGTTTGACCGACCATTTCATAAGCAATTTATATTTGCAGATAATATAAAACCTATTCAGCTTTTTCCTCCCGCCAGACACCCATTCCTCTGGTTTTGGTGGTTTGAACTGGCAGTGCCTAAAGCTTTAAAAGAAGAAAAATGTGATCTGTTTATTTCTACAGATGGCTTTAATTCTTTGAGTTCTCAAACTCCCTCCCTGATTGTAATTCATGATCTTGCTTATGAGCATACAAGAGGAGGTCTGGGCTATCTGATCTATAAATACCTTAAGTGGTTTGGTCCAAGGTATGCACGAAAAGCTTCCAGAATTATTTCTGTTTCGGAATTTTCTAAACAGGATATTTCTAAATTATATAAGATTGATCCTGATAAAATAGATGTTGTTGGGAATGCTGCTGATGGTAAAGGTTTTCAGCCTATTGCCCTTTCAAAACAGGAGGAGTGTAGAAAAACATATAGTAAAGGAAAGCCTTATTTTATTTTTGTTGGAGCTCTGCACCCAAGAAAAAATATTATAAATCTACTTAAAGCTTTTGCTGAATTCAAATCTAAAACTCCAAATGATACCAAGCTTATGATTGTTGGCCGGAGAGGTTGGAGTACCAAGGAAATATTTGAAACATTAGAGAGTAATCCTTTTAAAGATGATATTATATTCACAGGTAGAGTAAGTAATGAAGAATACCGCCATCTCTTGGGAGCTGCATTGGCACTCACTTATGTTCCTTTTATTGAAGGTTTTGGTATTCCAATTTTAGAAGCTCAAAAATGTGATTGCCCTGTTATTACTTCAAATGTAACAAGCATGCCTGAGGTAGCTGGTGATTCAGCAATACTTGTGGACCCATATTCTGTTAGTTCAATTGCTGAAGGATTATCTCAAATGACTTTCGATCAGGAAAAGCGACAAAAGCTCATAGAGAAAGGAAGAGCGAATTGTGAAAGATATAGTTGGGATACTTCAGCAGAATTGTTCTGGAAGTCTGTAGAAAAATGCTTAGCTTAAACTTATGTATTTCAATAACTACACTTGGGTATTTCAGCTATTGTATCCATCCTTGGTCTGGAAGAAAAAAGTAAACGGGAACGAGCTCTTCCTGACCTTCGATGACGGCCCTGTGCCAGATGCTACAGAATTTGTACTTGATGAATTAGACAAATGGAAAGTTAAGGCTACTTTTTTTTGTGTAGGTGATAATGTTAGAAAATATCCTCATTTGTTGAGGGAAATTATTAATAGGGGACACATAGCCGGCAATCATACTTTTAATCATCTTAATGGATGGAAAAATGAGAATGAAAAATATTTTAACAATATATCAAGCTGCCAGGCTGTAATTGATGAGATTAAAAGTGAAGTGGGAATATATCAGGACTCCGCTAAAAAGTTATTCAGACCTCCTTATGGAAAGATAAAAAGTTCTCAGGCTAAAGAACTTCAAAAGTCTTACGAAATAATCATGTGGAACGTACTTACTGGTGATTATGATCAAAATCTGAAAGAAGAAGAATGTCTTGCAAAATCGATCAAGTACTCAGTTCCAGGATCAATTGTGATATTTCATGATAGTATAAAAGCAAGTAAGAATATGAAATATGTACTTCCTCGATACCTGGAATATTTTTTATCAAAAGGTTTCGAATTTAAAACTTTATGAAAATCCTCTTAGCTATTCTGCTGGTTTACTTCCTTGTTTACTTCATATATATCCTTTTTCTTTTTATTTTTTTTGAAAGGTTAAAACCATACATTTCAAATCCATCATTAACATACAAACCTCTGGTGTCCGTGTTAATTGCGGCACGTAATGAGGAAGATAATATCGGTGAATGCCTGAATTCATTGGCCTCGGTGAATTATCCTGAAGATAAGTTGGAAGTGCTGATCGGCAATGATAGATCTGAAGACAACACCAGGCTTATTGTTCTTGAATTTATAAAGGCTCACCAAAATTTTAAGTTATTAGATATTACAGAAAATGTTGGTCTGGCTAGAGGTAAGGCCAATGTGCTTGCCCAGCTTGCCAGAAAAGCGAATGGGGAATTTCTTTTTATAACAGATGCTGATATTTCAGTGCCGGAAAACTGGATTTCTGAAATGCTCGGAAATTATAAAAAAACATCAGGTACAGTCTCTGGAGTTACGATGATTAAAGGAGATTCTTTATTTACAAAACTTCAAAGTATGGAATGGATGCATGCATTTGGAATGGTTAAAGCAGTATCAGATCAAAACATCCCGGTTTCTGCTGTTGGTAATAATATGATGATTCCCCGCAAAGTCTATGAAGAAACAGGTGGATATGAAAATATTCCATTTTCAGTTACGGAAGATTTTGAGCTTTTCAAGGCTACTCTGGACCTTGGTTATGATTATCAGCAACTCATGGGCCCGGGAGTACTGGCCTTTTCAAAACCTCTTGATAGTTTAAAAAGGTTGTTAAATCAAAGGCGTAGGTGGATGCAGGGTGCTGTAAAAATACCTGTTGTGCTTTCCACGCTGCTTTTAATGCAATCATTATTTTTTCCTGTTATTCTATTCACATTGTTTGTTATGCCAAACCTTGCAATTCTGGTTTGGTCAGTCAAGTTATTATTGCAATATTCATTTATAAACAGAGTGTATAAAAAGATTGATTATAAATTTCCTTTGTGGAAGTATATTTTCATTTATGAATTTTATACAGGATTTGTTTCTTTATTAACTTTACTATATTACCTGAAGCCCGGTAAAATCGAGTGGAAGGGCAGAAGATTTTAATTTATGGATTTTAAATATATCGATACGCATGCGCATATATATGCTGAAGAGTTTGAAAAAGATACAACAGATGTGCTTGAAAATGCAAGATCATCTGGTCTGAAAAAACTCTTTATGCCTAACGTGGATTTGCAAAGCATAGACAGAATGCTTGAAATGGAACACCGGTATCCGGATCTTTGTGTTCCCATGATGGGTTTGCATCCATGCTATGTAAAGAAAGATTTTGAAAAAGATCTGTATGAAATAGAAGCCTGGCTGAACAGAAGAAAATTTGCTGCAATAGGCGAGATAGGTATAGATCTATATTGGGACACTACTCATAAGGACTGGCAGGAGGAAGCCTTTGCTATTCAGGTTCAGCTGGCTGCTAAGCATAATTTACCTATTGCGATTCATTGCCGAAATTCTTACAGAGAAACGATGGATCTTTTATTGAAGGTTAAATCGGATAACCAGACAGGGGTGTTTCATTGTTTTACCGGTGATCAAAAAGATATAGATGAGATAAAGGAAATCGGATTTTACATCGGAATAGGTGGGGTCATTACCTTTAAAAATAGTGGTCTTGACAAGGTTTTAGAAACAGCAGATCTTTCGAATGTGGTTCTTGAAACGGATGCCCCATATCTGGCACCTGTCCCATACAGAGGAAAAAGAAATGAACCGGGATACATTCCTTTAGTGATAAAGAAGCTGGCGGAAGTGAAGAGGTGCTCAGAGGAAGAAGTAGCCAAAATTACTTTGGAGAATGCAGAAAAACTTTTCGACAATGTTTAGTGATAAGATTAATCTGCATATCAGCCCGGAAGCTAAGGGGCGATTGCTTATAATATACACAGGAGGTACCATGGGAATGCATTATGATCCTATGGTCAAATCCTTAGTACCTTTTAATTTTTCTGACATCATTTCCACATTACCAGAGCTAGGCAGGTTCGATCTGACACTTGAATTTATATCTTTTCTTAAGCCGATTGATTCAAGTAATATGAAGCCATTGCATTGGATTTCGCTTGCAGAGCTAATTAATGAGCAATACCTGGAATATGATGGCTTTGTAATTTTGCATGGAACTGATACTATGGCTTATACCGCTTCAGCCTTAAGTTTCATGATGGAAAACCTAAGTAAGCCGGTTATCTTTACTGGTGCGCAACTCCCTTTATCTGAGGTCAGGTCGGATGCACGAGAAAATCTTGTGACAGCCATTGAGATAGCAGCAGCAAGAAAAAATGGTAAACCAGTTGTCAAAGAGGTATGTATTTATTTCAACCATGCATTAATGCGTGGCAACCGGTCAAAGAAGCTTCAGAGCAGCCATTTTGATGCTTTTCTATCCGAAAATTATCCTAATCTTGCAGAGGCGGGGGTTTCAATAGAATTTAACGAAAAAGTTTTGTATAGTCCTGCTGACAAGCCTTTTAAGATTTTTACAAAACTTGATTCCAACGTTCTTATAGTTAAGTTATTTCCGGGGATTACCAAAGAAGTTGTTGAATGTATTTTTAATACTGAAGGTTTGAAAGGTATTGTTCTGGAAACTTTTGGGTCTGGGAATGCCCCTACTGATGGATGGCTTGAGGCGATTTTAAAAAAGGCATCTGATAGAGGTATTGTTATTTTAAATGTTAGTCAATGCATTGGCGGAACAGTTTTTCAGGGAAGGTATGACACTAGCAGGCATCTTGAAAAGTCAGGAGTGATAAGCGGTAAAAATATTACAACTGAAGCTGCCATAACTAAACTGATGTTTGTGCTTGCTAATAAGCCTTTTAGCGAAAATGTCAAAGCATCTTTGGAAGAATCAATCCGAGGTGAGATGGATTAAAAAGATGTGAGATTGATTTATTTTACCAATCCCTTTTGTGTTTTGATAAAATGTTGGTTTCTTTGCACTCTCATTTTCCAAAATTGAGAAAATCTTCCTACAGAGAGGTGTCCGAGTGGTTGAAGGAGCACGCCTGGAAAGTGTGTATACCTCAAAAGGGTATCGAGGGTTCGAATCCCTTCCTCTCTGCATAATTTTAGAAAAGCTCTGATGTTCAGGGCTTTTTTGTTTTTGTACCCTCCACACTGTATTCTTTATTTTGTCCAATAATTCACTTCGGGTTAGCCTTCATTTCATTTAGCAAAGTGTTAGCAATTGAATTCTTAAAACAGGATTTTAATGCCAATTTAATTCTTATTTAGGTATTTTATTACAATCTATTGTGGATTTGATACTTAATATATTTTAATTTTATTATTTAAATTTTTTATTTGAATAGGTATATATTTTGCATTAGTGTGGTGTTTTGTATTGATATGTGAGTATTTTTGTTGAATTCGTCTATTTTTTTATTGAAATATTAATATGTGCTGGTTACTTAAATATTTTTTACGTATTAAAGTGTATAATCTTTTGATTATTAACCAAAACATTCTTAAGATGAAGCCCCTCGATAGTTGTTTGAGAAAGATCTTTTTGATTTTTCTCATAGTAATATTACATGATAGTCATGTCTTTGCCCAATGTGCCTCTAATGTTTCAAATGGGACAAACCTTGTTAAAAACTACGATTTCTCAGGAGGATTCAAAGACTGGACACATGATGCTAATTATGTTGAGTTCACGCCTTGTGGGTCTTCTTGTTATTCTGTTCCCGGTCGTATTTATGCTGGTGATAAATCTACGGATTTTAACAGTGCTTTTAATATGTCTGCTGGAGTTCCTATTCCCGATCATACAGGAACTGCAGATAATATGATGCTGATGGTGGATGGAATTTGTAATCCTGGTGTAAAGCTTTGGCAGCAAAATAATATTCCTATTGTACCTAATACAAATTATTATTTTACAGTCTGGATTACGACGCTTACAGCAACTACACCACGGGGAACTTTGGCTTTTGATATAAATGGAGCGAACCAGCCAACCACAGTGACCTCTGTTGGAGCTGTTGGTAACTGGACAAAATATACCACTACTTGGTATTCAGGACTTACACCTCCTCCAACTATATCAATCAGTATAGAAAATACGACAACAACTGGCTGTAACAGCGCGGTTGACTTTGCAATTGATGATATTTCATTTACCCCTGGTTGTGATTTCGGTACAGCAGGACCTATTCCTAATTTAGGTCCTGACAGAACTATTTGTGGTACGGGAGGATCTATTACTTTAACTCCAAATTTTAACGCAGCCACCCAAGCTAGACCTGACGTTCAATATTCATGGAGTTTTAATGGTGCTGCAGTTCCTGGTAAAACAGGATTTGGATCTACCTTTTATAGCTTAACAGCAACTGCTCCAGGAACATATGCTGTTTGTGTTGACTCTGCAGGATCTTGTGTTAAGTCAGATGTTATAGTTATTTCAAACACCTATACTATAGACCTTGGTCCGGATATTGTTTTATGTAGTCCGGCTTCTGCTACACTGGATGCTGTTTATACAGGTCCAGGTGTTACTTACCAATGGTATAAGGAACAGAATGGTACGGCAGGATGGCAGCAGGCAGATACTATCCCTGGTGCAAAATCTAAAACCTATTTTGCCAATGCTGCAGGGTTATACAGGGTAGAAGTAACAGACCCTATCTGCGGGATGAAGTTTGATGAAATAAATCTTACAACCAATGCTGCGACACCAAATGATGGGTATTATTGTCCGGCATCTAAAGGAGGTACCGGTACCGCAAATTTATCTGTTAGCGGCCCAGGAAAATATAAATGGTGGTCTGCAGCAACAGCCGGAACTGTTCTAGGTAAAGGAGCAACTTATACTGCAACAGGTCTTACATCACCTCCAACTACACATACTTATTATGTGCAGGATACAACTACATTTAAAACAACAGCTGGTCCTCCTGCAGTAGGAAATGGATTTATTGAAAACGGATCTGTGAATGCCGGAGGTGATGAAGGGTTGTTAATCTTTAATTCATTGGAGGATATCGTAATAGATACAATTACTGTTCTCGTAAATAATTATTATTGTCCAACTCCTGGAGCATCTAATGATAATGTTATTATAGAGATAAGAAATTCATCAGGTGTTCATTTACCAGGTTCTCCAGTAAGTGTGACAAAACCTTGCACATTTGCAAACAATGGAGGTTTACCAGCTCCGCAGATGAAGGTTCCTTTAAATATAGCTGTACCTAAAGGTACCGGATATCAAATGAAGTTAGCGACTGGATCAGGAAGTTCAATTGTATTCTTTGGTAATGGTACCGGTGCATCAGGTGCTCCGCCTTCGCCAAGGTTATATAACTATCCTACAAGTTATGGTGGAGTTGTGGAGATGGTAAGTAATAACCCCAAATCATTTAACGTATATAATAAACCGGATGCTTTTCCTGGATATTTTGACTGGAAAATTACGAAGGGACTCAATTGCGACAGAGTTCCCGTAAGAGCAACGGAACTTTGTATTTTACCTGTTGAGTTTCTAAGCGTTTCGGCAAAAGGAGTAAAAGATGCAGTGCAAATAAACTGGAGCACTGCTTGGGAGGTAAATAGCAATGTCTTTATTATTCAAAGATCAGATGACGGTTTATCCTTTAAAGATATCGGAACTGAAGGAGCAGGGGGGAATACAACTTCTGTAACAAACTATTCCTTTATTGATAAAAAGCCCGGAAGTTCTGTAGCTTATTATAGAATAATAGAAGTAGACAACGATGGAAGTCAGACAGTGAGTAAAATTGTGGCTGTGAATTTTGAAAACCTGTTTTTCGCTGTCTATCCTAATCCTGCAAAAGACGTCCTTCATATTGAGTCACAGGTAGAAGAAAATCAGGAACTGGTGGTAAGCATTCAGAACTCTTTCGGTAATATAGTTTATCAGAATAGTGGTGCTGATCTGAAATCAGGAGATGGACTTTCTGTGGATGTTTCAGGTTTTCCAGGTGGTTTGTATTTTGTGATGATAGACTCAGGAAATATTCAAAAGATATATAAAGTAGTTATCGAGTAATAGTTTCTATGTTTTGGTTAATTTAAAGTTGGGCAGGAGAGCGATCTCCTGCCTTTTTTTATAACTTTTTTTTATTGTAATGACTTAAATATTTAGAAAGGTCATGCGATGAGGAAATTTTATACTGTTTTGTTTTTTTGCTGTCTCAGCTTTGCATCTGTTTTTAGTCAGAAGAGAATAGTTTTTATAGGCGTTGACGGGCTGGGATCAAGGATATTAAACAAAGCTGATACACCAGTATGGGACAGCCTGGCTTCTCAAGGATCCTATTCCTATAATGTTAATGCTGTGCTGCCTACTTTGAGTAATCCTAATTGGGCATCTTTACTTATGGGGGTATCAGCTTCCGATCATCAGATATGGGATAATAAATGGAGAAAGTCAGACTTTAAAGATCATACCTTTTGTAATCAGGAAAAGGGAAATACAGTACCTACCATATTTAAGGTTATGAGAGAAAGGTATCCTGATGAAACTATAGCTGTGTTTCACGAATGGAAAGAGTTTACAGAGCTGATAGAGTATAACACTTTAACCTATAGTTATCATGAAAAGGGGAGCGGACTGGTAATAAAAGCATCTGATTATATTATTAAAGAAAAACCTTTATTGACCTTTATCCATCTGGACCTTGTTGATAAAGCAGGTCATACTTATGGTTATAGAAGCATCCAATATAAAACATCCGTTGAGAAGGCCGATTCACTAACGGGTGTTATACTTCAAAAGATAAAGGCTGGAAATGCTTTGGATAGTACTATAATTATCATTACATCGGATCACGGGTTTAATGGAAAAGGCCATGGTGGCAGATCAAAGAAGTTAAGAGAGGTCCCTTTGATTATTGTCGGTGCAGGAATTTCAGTTGGATTACGTCTCCCGGATGGGTTACATAACTATGATCTGCCAGTAACACTGGCCAGTATTTTAAACTGCACTATTCCTGACTGTTGGAAGGGGGAGGTTATAAAAGCATTAATGGAATCAACTGAACATAATGTGAAATTACAATAAGCCCATTTTGCTCATAAATACTCTGGCAATGTTCATAGCTCTTGCCAATGCTTCATCTGCTTTTGGACCAGTAAAGTTTTCTTCCAGTGTAGCTGTAAACAACTGTATCCACCTTTCAAAATGCTCTTTCGTTACAGGCAGATTCATATGTTTGGGAAAGGGCTGTCCTTTGTATTCCATGGAACCCAAAAGAAGGCTGTTCCAGAAATCATACATAGTAGGAAGGTGTTTTGGCCAGTCCACTTCAGCATGATCGTTAAATATAGGAGACAGCAATTCATCACTATTTACTTTATCATAAAAGCGATCTACTAATGTCTTGATGTCTTCTTTGTTGGAAATGTCATTCATGAAATGCTCTAATCTTTATCAAACAATTGATTTATTGTTTGAAGTTCAAATAAATTAAATTTTATGCATATCACAATCTGAATATTTCCTAATATATCTTCACCCTATAAATACACTTTTCAAGTTGCTTAGCTTTGTCCTTTCTATTCAGGGATTTGAGCTTATTTTTCCTGTTAAGTTTTAAATTTTCTTTTGAGCTTTTAATAAATTCCTGAATGAATTCGCCTTTAACTGCATAAGAGGCTCCCGGAGAATCTTTTGGTTTCCCCTTAATTATTCCGATCAATTCACCCTTATCATTGAATACAGGACTTCCGCTGTTCCCAGGGTTTGCAAATATATTCAATTGAAAAGATGATGTATCTCCATTAAAGCCATTAGTACAAACGATCACTCCTTCTCCATAAACCATATCTTTGTCTGGATAGCCAAGTATAAATGACTTTTCAACGATTTCAGGTGCTTTTGTAAATAGGCTATAGTTCGGTACTGGTAAGTCTGTCAGGGTATCTGAAATTTTTAACAAAGCAAGATCGTTAAGCTCATCAAGCTTAATGAGTTTGGCACTGAAAGACCCTGAATTGTTTTCAACTTCTATTTTGTCAGCTCCCTTCAAACCATGCGCAGTTGTAAGTATATAACCTTTTCTGTTTAAAAGCAGACCTGTAACAGATGCATTATAGCTAGGAGTATTAAGCTTTTGAGAAATAACCTGCTGCCATGTTCTGATGTGATCAACATCTTTTTTCAAGGCCTTGTATTCAGCATTATTGTTATTTGATTTCAGATAAAAATAACCTCCGAATAATGTAAATAACGAGGTAATGGACGCAGCCACTGCATATGTTTTTACATTTAGTCTGAATTTGCTGCGTTCCTTTTTTAAGGGAATAGCATTCAACCTTTGTTGCAGCGCCTGTCTCTCTGAGTATTTCTGAAATGTATTCAGCAGTTCCTTATGTTGCTCAAACTTTTCTCTGAAAGCAGAATCAGACTTCAGTTTAGCCTGAAACGCCGATATTTCCTGAGGATTTAATTCTCCCTTAAGAAATCTTTCAATTTCATCCCATAATTCAGGCTTCATAACTTTCTGTTTCTTTAGATTGGTTGAAGAATAATTTTTTTAACCGCTGAAGACATTTATACTTCTGGTTTTTAGCATTGTCTGCATTGGTATAGCGGAACTTAATACTAATTTCTTCCATAGATTTCTGGTGCATATAGAAGTCCTCAAGTAAGCCTTTGCAAGGTTCTCCTATAAGGTTTAATGCAGATTGCAGTTTTATGAAATCATTTTCTCTGTCCTCAGCTTCCAGAATTGAATCTTCTACAGAAATAAAGGTTTCTGATTCATTTGTGATTGCAGGAAAACGTTTCTTTTCTGTTAGCTTTTTCAGCCAAAGATTTCTGCAAATGGAATACAGGAAAGTTCTTGCCTGACATTGAAGTTTAAAATTCTCCGTCTTCAGTTTTTCATAGAAAATAATAAACGCTTCCTGGTAAATGTCCCTGGCTTCATTTTCGGAACCACTGTTTTTTATTACCATCCGGTTAACCATAGGAAAATGTCTTTTGTAAAGAATTTCCAGTGCTCCGGAAGAAGGATTATACATTCCTTCGATTAGCTTCTCATCAGAAATAAACCCCATTCCTTATAATTTTGCCCTTTTAATACACAAACGAAAATCAGGTAACCCAATTTTAAAATATTTTTTTTATACGGGTTACCCTGAAATAAATTTTGGATGAAGTGTAAAATTTAACAAATACACCTATGAGAAATTTAATGATCCTTGCGGCTATAGCTGCTTCTTGTTCACTTACATCTTGTGATTTTTTATTTGATAACAATCATAGTAAAATAGAAAATCCGGGAGATAAAACACAAAAGGCGAGTGTTGAGGAAATTGACTCTTCAGAAATTCAGTTGTCACCTAAAGACTCTCTTGTTAAGGCTGAGCCAGAAAAAACTCCTGAAGAAATAAACAGTGATGCGCCGGCTACTAAATAGCATATTTTTTACTGTTAGTCTTCCGGATCTTTTTCCGGAAGACTTTTTTTCCTTTGGTTTCTTTAAACATCCTATTTATGAAACGAATCATAGCTATTTCATTATTCCTTGTTAATGTATTTTCTTCCTGTGCTCAAAAAGAAGAAAAGGCTGAAGCAGCAGACGTTGCAGCCCAATCACAGGAGATTGCTTCTATTGATGTAAAAAAAGACACCCATATTAAGGATCCAGGAAAAATTATACGGAAAGCCAATATTAGGTTTGAAACAAAGGATCTTCAAAAGACAACAGATCATCTGGAAGCTCAGGTGAATCTGTTGAATGGTTTCGTGGAAAGTTCAGAACTGTTAACTGGTAATTATGAACATTCAAATAAAATGATCCTTCGTGTTCCGGCTTCTGCCTTTGATACAATGATCAGAGTACTATCCAAAGAGGCTTTATTTATGAATGAAAAAACGATTACCTCTGAAGATGTATCAGGAGAATTTGTAGATGTAACTTCCAGACTAAAAGCCAAGCGTGAAGTAGAGCAAAGGTATATTGAACTGCTTCGGCATAATGCCAAAACACTGGAGGAAGTTCTGCTTGCAGAACAACAGATTGCATCACTTCATGAAGAAATTGAAGCAAAGGTAGACCGCCTTAATTTTTTGAAAGATCAGGTAAGCTATAGTACAATAGTTGTAAAATTTTACCAAAAGGTTGAATATGTCCCGGAACCTCAAATGACCGAGGTCAGTATGCTTGTAAGATTTAAAGAAGCCTTCAGCGCAGGATGGGATGGAGTTGTGAGTCTTGCTGTAGGTATGGCTTATGTCTGGCCTTTGTTATTGGTGGTTGGAGCTGTTGTTTTATTTATTGTAAATAGAAAAAGAGCAATGTAGAGACGCCATGCTTGGCGTCTCAAAGCTGTGATAATGAACGACCATTGGAATCTAGCAAATATAATTCAATTTGTGGAGATAACATTAAATGCAGCACGCGGTGGATAGGGAGACGCCAGCATGGCGTCTCTACAATTTCAATCTACAAAATGCATTTTGGATTTACTCAGTTTTACCGTTATTTCACTCCCTTGCAGAATATCCTTTTTTCTTGTATTGATGCGTATTGTAATTTTATTTTTTACAGTTGCTACAATTTCATAACTGTCGCCTCTGTAATATATTCTTTCAACGATGGCTTTGAAATCACCCTTATCTTCTTTTGTTATGCTGAAATGCTCGGGTCTTATACTGATCTTTGATTTTGTTGGTTTACAGCCCAGTATACCTGTAGTTTGAAGAAATTCTTCGGCATTAAAAATATTTACTTTTCCGAACAGATAAGCCGAATATTCATCAACAGGCTTCTCATAAATTTTTTCAGGTATGTCAAGTTGTATTATTTGTCCTGCCCTCATGATCATGATCCTGTCCGCAAGACTCAGTGCGTCCTGAAGGTCATGTGTTATAAAGATCAGGGTTTGGCCTTCTCTCCGAAGATGGTCAAGCACTTGTATTTTGATCTGGTCCTTCAACATCACATCCAGATTGCTGAACGGCTCATCCATTAACAGAAGCTTTGGGCGGTCAGACATTGCCCTTGCCAGCGCTACTCTTTGCTGTTGCCCCCCGGAAAGCTCAGATGGGAGTTTATTTTCCAGGCCTTCAAGTTTACAGACTTTAATGAGCTCATTCAAACGCTCCTCCTGCGCATCTTTGGAAAAATATCTCAGTTGATAGATGATATTTTCTTTTACAGTATGTTTTGGAAAAAGATTGAATTCCTGAAAAAGCAGCTTTATGTCAGGATGCCCGGGGACAAGGTTTTCCGAAGGACCCTTTACTTTTTTTCCTTCAAGAAAAACACTTCCTTCATCGGGTTCAATTAATCCATTGATCAGTTTTAGCAGAGATGATTTTCCGGAACCGTTTTCACCAACTATTGCAATGAATTCTCCCTCATTACATTCAAAAGATATGTTTGAAACTGCAGAATCAGGCTGATTGGTATATTTTTTAGAAAGATTTGATACCTTAAGAAAGGACATTACGTAAAACGATGATATTAAATTAATAAGAAACCAAGGTAAACCATTTATCCCTTTTTTCTTATTTTGCAGGTAAAATTAATTGAGCAAATCCCGGTAATAAACCCACAGTAGAGTAAATAATCCTCTAGATATCAATGAAAAATAATAAAAAAGTACAGAATGCCTGGTGCATGTATGATTGGGCTAATTCTGTTTATTCCCTGACAATAACCACTGCAATATTTCCAAGCTATTATGCTGCTATCATGCCCGAAAGACCGGATAAGGTGAATTTTCTGGGATTTGAGTTTTATAGTTCGGCATTATACTCTTTTGCATTGGCAGCAGTGTTTTTGATTGCCGCCATCTTGAGTCCCATATTAACACCCATAGCGGATAATACAGGAAAGAAAAAGTTTTTTATGCAAATGTTCTGCTATCTGGGAAGTTTGGGTTGTGCATACCTTTTCTTTTTCCATAAAGATGCTGGCGTCCTTTCCCAATTTACTTTGACGACATCCATACTTGCCTTTATAGTGGCTGGATTGGGCTATAGTGGAAGTATCGTATTTTATAACTCTTTTCTCCCGGAAATCGCAACTGAAGATCAGTATGATAAATTGAGTGCAAGAGGCTTTGCAATGGGATATATAGGAAGTGTGCTGCTTCTAATTTTCAATATCACTATGTTGACCATGCCTGACCTTTATTTTAATGTTAATGGAAAGGTTGATGAATTAATGGCTTCAGGCATCAGTAATGTTGAAGCTGTGGATCAGGCAAAGTCATTTTATTCAGGGGTGGCGGCAAGAATTTCTTTCCTTTCAGTAGGGATATGGTGGTTTTTGTTTGCTCAATATTCTTTTTATTATTTGCCATCTAATGTTTATAAGAAAGAAAGCCATGGCAACTGGCTGTGGAGCGGATTCAGAGAACTTAAGAAAGTATTTTCAGAAGTCAGAAAAGAAAAATACCTTAAAATTTTCCTACCAGGTTTCTTTTTCTATAATTTAGGAGTGCAGACAGTAATGTACATGGCGGTGATATTCGCGGAAGGAGAGCTTAAACTTAAGATGAGTGAATTGATTATCGTTATCCTGATAATCCAGCTGCTTGCTATTGTTGGAGCAAATATGAGTGCAAAACTATCAGGTAAAATTGGTAATATCAGTACATTGCGTTACATCAATATGATATGGGTGCTTGTTTGTATAGCAGCATACTTTGTTCAAACAGATGTTCAGTTTTATGGACTGGCAGTTGTAGTGGGATTTATAATGGGAGGCGTTCAGTCGATATCCAGATCTACCTATGCCAAATTGATTCCTGAAAATACTACAGACCATGCTTCATACTTCAGTTTCTATGATGTTGCGGAAAAGTTATCCTGTTTTTTCGGTCTATTCCTTTTTGGTGCAATAGAAGAACTGACAGGGAGCATGAGGCCAAGTACTTTAACATTAGGGATAATATTCATCATCGGAATAACATTGTTGTCTTTTATTCCTTCATTGAAATCTTATTCAGGACAAAGCGAGTTGATGTTGGATCATTCAGGAAAAAATGCATAGAGTTACATTTCAATTTGCATTTATAAAGAAATAATATGTAATTCGCATCCAATAAAAGGGATGTTAGCTCAGTTGGTTTAGAGCATCACGTCGACAACGTGGGGGCCACTGGTTCGAGTCCAGTACGTCCCACTTAAAGGACAAATCAGATAAAGTACTGATTTGTCCTTTTTATTTTTATTTTTATCTAAACCCATTGATAATCGTGAGATTGTCAAGAATCGAATTTGCCTCATTGGTTAGGAAGGTGTCCTATAAATGGCATTAGGATTTTAACACGAGGAATTTCTTGTGGCAATTTTAAGAGAATTTAAACGTCCTTAGACCACTAAAAATTGTATCATTTCTCAGTTTTTTTGAAAGCGAATCTTTTTTACTCCTCATCAGAATTATATTTTTTCTTCTTTTTGTTTACTAAATCTTAAGCTGTTTTGTAGGGGGCATTATTTTCAAATACGTCTATGAAAACAAAGCTATACCTTCCATTTTTAGTTGCGGTTCTCTCTTTCATCTTCAATACTGTTTCCGGGCAGATGGCTACTAACCCCATCATCTTTGCTGATGTGCCTGATCCTGATTTTGTCAGGGTAGGGGATACTTACTACATGAGCAGTACAACTATGCACTTCAATCCTGGCGTGCCCATTATGAAATCAAAGGACCTGGTGAACTGGGAGGTGGTAAGCTATTGCTATCCCATTATGGCCAATACGGATGCTCTTAATCTTAATGCAGGTATGGAAGCTTACAGCGGAGGTACGTGGGCCAGCAGTATCAACTATTACAAAGGAACTTTCTATGTTAGTTCTTTTTCCTATTCCACAGGAAAAACTTATATCTATAAAACCACCAACATTGAAACTGGCCCTTGGACCACGATCACTTTAAATAAAGTATATCATGATCATTCTCTTTTCTTTGATGATGATGGTAAGGTATACTTTGCATATGGGCATGATGATATCCAGTTGACGGAAATGAAACCAGACCTGACTGGAGAGCAGCCGGGAGGAGTAAACAAAGTCATCATACCCAAAGCTTCATCTGTGGCAGGCAGCAGTATGATTTTAACAGCTGAAGGTACCAGGATTCAGAAAATCAACGGGCAATATTATGTGTCCAATATCTGCTGGCCCTCTGGAAAAGGCCGTACACAAATCATTCACCGATCCGGAAGTGTGGCTGGTGCCTATACCGGCAGGGTAGCATTTCAATCTTCTAATGGTTCTGCACAGGGAGAATATATTGACACACCGGATGGAAAATGGTATGCTATGTTTTTCCATGATCATGGCGCAGTAGGCCGTATCCCTGATCTGATGCCTGTAACCTGGAGCAATGGATGGCCAACAGTGGGGGTAAACGGACAGGTACCAGCAACACTGGATATTCCTAAAGGTGCAGGTACTCTTAACGGAATTATTACTTCAGATGAATTCAGTACTGTACCTCCTTTAAAACTTCAATGGCAATGGAATCATAATCCCCAGAACAATTACTGGTCACTGACACAGCGTAGCGGCTATTTCAGGTTGACAAACGAACGTACGGATGCCAATGTCCTTCGCACTACCAATACTCTGACTCAAAGAACCTTCGGTCCTAAGTGTTCAGGTTATGTTTCTGTAGATGTCTCAGGAATGAAAGATGGAGATTATACCGGTCTGGTAGCTTTGCAAAACAAATACGGCTTTGTAGGGGTGAAGATGACCGGTACTAGCAAAAGTATTGTGATGGTAAATGGAACGGGGTTTGGCGGGACACCTGTTGAGGTTGCCAGTGTGCCAGTAAATCAAAATACTGTTTACCTGCGGATTGATTTCGATTTTACCAACAGGACTGATAAAGCTTATTTCTTTTACAGTTTAAACGGATCTACATGGAGCGCAGTTGGTTCAATGCTTCAGATGAATTATGACCTGGAGCATTTTGTAGGTTACCGGTTTGGATTATTTTCTTATGCTACTAAATCAACGGGCGGTTTTGCTGATTTTGATTTTTTCCGGATAGGAGCCAATATTACAGAAGCTCAGAATGCAGGTCCTGTCGTTTCAATTGCAAGTCCGGCAAATGGGGCAACCTTTACTGCAGGATCAGTTATAGATATAGCTGCTACTGCAAGCACCACTGCAGGAAGCATTAGCAATGTTCAGTTTTACAATGGAAATATCTTGCTTGGTTCTGACAATACTTCTCCTTACACTTACAGCTGGACCAATGTTCCGGCAGGTACTCATTCCTTGCGGGCAGTCGCCACAGACAATTCAGGCAGAGCCTCAGAAAGCAAAGTAAGTGTAACAGTAAACATTCCAAAAGGACCTTTCAACGGTACTGCTCATACCATTCCCGGAATCATTCAGGTAGAAGCTTATGATGAAGGAGGTGAAGGTGTTTCTTATCATGAAGTCAATACCAATGGTAACGAAGGGGGAGCAACTTTCAGAAATGATGAAGTTGACATTGAAACGACAAAGGATGTGTCTGGTTCTTTTAATATCGGCTATATTCTTAAAGGAGAATGGCTGGAATATACAGTAAATGTGGCCGCAACCGGAATGTACGATTTAAGTTTCAGAGTTGCAGCAGATGGAACAGGCAAAACATTTCATGTGGAAATGGATGAAGTTGATATTACAGAAACCGTCTCTGTGCCGAATACGGGAGGATGGCAAACCTGGGAAACCATTTCTTTGCAAGGTATCCCCCTTACGCAGGGGCTGCATGTGATGAGGATTGTTTTCGATTCAGATTATATGAATCTGAACTGGGTTGAATTTAAAACTACAGTTATTACAGGCTTGGAACAGGGAAACAACTCACATGTTCAATTTTTTCCCAATCCTTTTCAAGAAGGCCTTCAGGTTATCTGTGAAGAAAAAACGGAATACCAGATTCAGGATTTTATAGGACATGTGATAGAGTCAGGAATTTTATACGGTAATGCTACAGTTGGAAAATATCTTCCCAAAGGTCAGTATCTTCTGAGAGTTTCCAGCGAAAAGGGCACCAAGACAGCTAAAGTAATTAAACTGCAATAACCACCTGAAGTCAATTTCATTCAATGTTATTTAATCAAAACTATGTTTTATGAAAATAATACATTCAATACTCATTTTAATTTTTCTGGGAATCTGGAATAATGCCTTTGCTGATTATCCCTTGGTTGGATACAGGTTCCTGGCGGATCCTGGAGCCATTGTTTATAATGGAAGGGTGTACGTGTATTGTTCCAATGATGATGAAAACGATGATGACAGTTATGATATGAGTTCCATCGTTTGTGTGTCGAGCAGTGATCTGAAAAACTGGACAGACCATGGAGTAGTCTTCGATGTGCCCAGAGATGCATCTTGGTCGGGCCTGAGCTGGGCACCTTCTCCTTCTTACCGTAACGGAAAGTTTTATCTCTACTTTGGAAATGGTGGAAGTGCTATCGGTGTGGCAGTATCCGATAGTCCAACCGGTCCTTTTAAAGATCCTGTAGGACGTGGCTTTGTAACTGGCAGCACTCCAGGAGTTCAGCCTTTTAACGGCTGGCTTTTCGATCCAATGACGTTTATTGATGATGATGGTCAGGCGTATATGTATTTTGGAGGTAATGGTGATGGCAACATGCGTGTGATTAAACTGAACAATGATATGATCAGCACTAGTGGTTCTGCCGGTAAGTTTACAGTGCCCAATTTTTTTGAGGCGTCCTGGATGCATAAGCATAATGGAAAGTATTATTTTTCCTATTCCACAAATCCTTCTGCCGGGATGAGGATTGATTACATGGTGAGTAACAACCCTATGTCCGGATTTACTTACGGGGGAGTTCTTTCACCACAACCTCCTACCAATAACAATAATAACCATCATGCTAATATCTTTTTCAACGGTCAGTGGTATCAGATTTATCATAACCGCATAGTAGCTTCGCAAACAGGAGTCGGAATGGCTTACCACCGAAACCTGGCTATTGATGCTTTTTCTCACAGACAAGATGGAACCATTATACAAATGGTAAATACGGTGAATGGAGTAAAACAGGTCAAATATCTTGATCCTTATGTACGGGTGGAAGCAGAAACAATGAGCGACTATAAAGGCATAGAAACAGAAGTCTGCAGTGCAGGAGGCATGAATCTGGCATATATCGATAACAGTGATTGGGTGATGATAGAAGGAGTTGACTTTGGCTCATCAGGGGCAGGAAGATTTTCGGCAAGTGTGGCAAGCAATAAAGCAGGGGGGACCATTGAAATAAGACTTGGGAGTGCAACAGGAACTTTAATAGGAACTTTACAGGTGCCCAATACAGGAGGGTTTAAATCATGGCAGACTGTTAACTCTACAGTAAATCAGACAACTGGTGTTCATAATGTTTATCTGGTATTTAAAGGAAGTGGAACAAGCCTTTTTAATGTTGATCACTGGAGTTTTTCATCATCCGTGCCTTCGGTAATCATCACCTCACCAAAGAGTACAGATGTGCTTTTTACAGGCACCGAAATTACAATTTCTGCTACAGCCCTGGCACAAAGTGGCACCATTGCCTCTGTAGAGTTCTTTTATGATGGGAAATCAATAGGGGTTGACATTGCTGCTCCTTATTCAATAAAATACACACCTGCTGCAAGCGGATCACATGGTATTACTGCCACTGTTACAGACAGTCAAGGGTATAAAAGTTCTTCAGAAATCTCTCTTTCTGTAAATGTTCCTCAGGGGCCATATAAAGGTACACCTTGGTCCATTCCAGGGATGATAGAAGCGGAACACTATGACGTGGGAGGTGAGGGATTTGCATTTCATGAAGCCAATACCAATGGAAACGAGGGGTTGGCTGCTTTAAGAAATGATGAAGTCGACGTGGAAACAACGATGGATGTTTCCGGCTCCTACAACGTGGGCTATATCCTTTCAGGAGAATGGCTGGAATATACGGTAAATGTTACTGCAACAGATAAATATGATTTAAATCTCCGTGTGGCTGCAGATGGATCCGGAAGAACCTTCCATCTGGAAATGGACAATGTTGACATCACAGGTGACATTATAGTTCCGAATACCGGAGGCTGGCAAAAGTGGGAGACTATCACTGTCCCGGGGATCGATCTCACCTCTGGACAAAAGATAATGAGGATCGTTTTTGAATCGGATTATATGAATCTGAATTGGGTGGAGTTTAAAAATACTGTCATAACAGGTCTGGAGGATACTCAAAAGGAAATAACTGCAATTTATCCAAACCCCTTCAATGATAAAATTTACTGCAACATTCCTGGAGAATATGTCTATGAACTATTAAACATGGAAGGGGTGGTATTGGAAGATGGATCTACTGCAGGAGAAATCAATATTCAGAAAAACTATCCCAAAGGAATGTACATCCTGAAAATAAAGCAGAACAACTTAGTTAAAGTGCTTAAAGTTTTTAAAGAATAATCACAGTTGAAATCTAATAAATTAGAAGTGAGTTATGCCATTCAAGACTGTCACTCATTTATGATGATAGGAAACTTAGCACTTGCAGGAGGTTATGTCAATAAATTATTGATTAAAAACTATGTGTCATCTGTACTATTTTAATTCTGATCTTTGATGAACAACCGATTGAAAATATTTCTATGTCTGATCTTTACTTTAATGTTAGTCATTCATAGCAATGCTGCAAGCAGCATCACTGAGGTAACTTACTTCTCTAAAACAATGAATAGTAACCGGAAAATGAATGTGTACCTTCCGGATGGGTATAATCAGAATACCTATTATCCCACATTTTATCTCATGCATGGCGGAGGTCAACGTTACTATACATGGGCCAATCCAGTTGACGGGAATGCTAAAGCCATATTGGACCAGGCCATTTCCTCAGGCAAGGCGGTTCCTATGATTGTTGTAATGCCTGATGTCCCGGATTTCGCTCCAAACCTCTTTACCCGTGAACTATGCGATGATATAATACCTTTTATAGAAAAGACTTACAGAGTAAAACCTGAGAAAGACAGCCGTGCTCTGGCCGGCCTTTCATGGGGAGGCTTACAGGTGCTGGATGCCGGTTTGTATCGCTATGACCTTTTTGGCTACCTGGGTGTGTTCAGTTCTGGATGGTTTATTGGCGACAATATTTATAATGTAATGAGAACTTACCTTGCTTCCAATGGTGCAAAAATTGAACAGAGTATGCGCTATTTCTATTACGGGCAAGGTGGAACTGGTGATATTGCTTACAGTAACGGGGCAGAAACCATGAAACTATTACGCTCTAATGGAATCACGGTAAATTATTGGGAACATACGGGAGCTCATAGCTTTATATGCTGGAGACAAGACCTACAGGATTTTCTGCCTTTTCTCTTTAAGTATGGAACTCCGGCTGTGACCATTACTGCTCCTGCTACCAATACTTCGTTCACCGCGCCAGCTACAATTAACATAACAGCTGCAGCTTCTGATCCGAACGGAAGCATCTCCAAAGTTGAGTTTTTTAATGGAGAAACAAAGTTAGGAGATGATGCGATCGCTCCTTATACCTGTTCATGGACTGACGTTCCTGCTGGAACTTATACTATTACAGCCGTAGCTACCGATAATGTTGGTACAAAAGCAACATCGGCAGCGGTCACTTTGAAAGTAAATGTTGCTCAGGCATCATATAATAATGCGATTCATATAATTCCAGGTACGATCCAGGCTGAAGCCTTCGACGTGGGGGGGAATGGCTTTGCATATTTTGATCAGACCCCCGGAAGTGAAACAGGTGTTTACTTTAGAAACAATGAAGATGTAGATATTGAAAATTGCACAGATATCGGGGCTGGCTATAATGTCGGGTGGGCAACTTCCGGAGAATGGCTTGAATATACAGTCAATGTTAAGAATTCAGGCGTTTATAATATGGATCTCCGCATAGCTGCTAATGGAGATGGGCGGACTCTGTCTTTAAGCATGGATGGTACAAATATAACCAGTAACATACCTATTCCCAATACTGCAGGCTGGCAAACCTGGCAGACTGTCAGAGTGAGCAACATTCAGCTCAGCGCAGGACAGAAGATCATGCGTTTAACAATAGGGGATGTCGACTATATCAACATCAATTTTGTAACGTTTGACCTTGCCAACATTCCTCCTGAAGTAACTATAACAGAGCCATCAGATAATAGTACGTTCAACACGTTTTCGACAGTGATACTAACTGCTGCAGCTTCGGATAAAGATGGAAGCATAGCCAAAGTTGATTTCTACAGTGGAACAACGTTTCTTGGTACAGACAACACCTCACCTTTTAGTTATAACTGGTCAGGTATGCCGGCAGGAACTTATTTGATCACAGCCAAAGCAACGGATGATAAAGGATCAGTTACATCATCTGATCCGATTACAGTGTTGGTTCAGGAGGTAGTTACTGGAGTGAATGAAGAAATGGACCTAGCTCACGCAATATATCCGAATCCATTTGAAGATGATATTACATTAAAATGCCCACAGGAGTTCAATTACGAAATTTGTGACCTGACTGGAAGAATATTGCTTGCAGGAATTGGACAAGGTGAAAAGAGTATTGGTGAAAACCTTCATTCTGGAATGTATCTTTTGCGATTGACAAACAATGGAAAATCAAAAGTTATTAAGATTCAGAAAAAATAATTAGGGACTTTAAATCTTGCAGAAAGTAATTGCTTCAGGTCGTCTGAGCCCTTGAAGACAACCTGAAGCTCTATTCATTGTTAGGGAAAAGAATGCTGCCGGTTCCTTATTACAGGTTTGTATTTTCTTTAAATTAAACTAAAGTACTTCGAGTTATAAGATTAACCGACGGATGCAGGGATCTTTTCTTTCTTACAACACATATTGTGGAGAACCAAAGAATGGTCATGATTCACAACAGTAGGAGTAGCCTTTTATTTAGGCCCAGGAAGGCTTCCGATTTTGTGATTTTTTGTTTACTAAATCTTTTGAATGATTGTAGGGCTATGTTTATAAAAATCAAAATCAGGTATAAATAATGAAATTGTGTATGACTTTATAGGCACTATTTGAATATGATTTTAATAATTGCATCAGTCAGTGCTGAGGTCAATCGCTATCCTTCATAGAAATGTATAAGGCTGTGGAAGGAGAGCTAATTGATAAGGTAGGCACAGGAAAGTGAGTGAAAGGTGATAAGAAGTTCGTTGTATTTAGGGATTTTTAAAAATAAACTTTCATGAATATTAATAAAAATAAACTGACGGCCATATTGTGTCTGGTTTTTCTGGTAATAGGACATATAAAAGGTCAGAATCCGGGAGATCTTACCTTATGGTATACCAAAGATGCAGGAACTGTTTTTACTGACGCTTGCCTATTGGCAACGGTCGTTTAGGAGGGATGGTATATGGAATAGTGTCCAGAGATGTGATTGGATTGAATGAGTGTACTGTTTGGAGTGGAAATCCGGGGAACAATAACAAAGCAGGAGCAGCCAGTTCGCTGGCAACAGCGAGGAGTCAGATATTCGCAGGCAATTATACTGCAGCAGATGCCACTGTAAGTAATATGATAGGTTCCGGACAGGAACGATTTTTACCAGTAGGAAATCTTTACTTGAACTTTTCAGGGCATATTGCCACCAACTATTATCGTGAGCTAAACCTTCGTACAGCCATTGTCAGAACGACCTATTCATATGCAGGTGTAAATTACATACGTGAATACTTTGCGAGTTATCCTGATCAGGTAATAGTCATACGTCTGACTGCCAGTCAGCCCGGTAAAATTACTTTTTCTACCAGTATGGATTCTCCACAAACTCCGGTTACCACTTCTAATGTCGGAAATGATTTGCTCCTTCTCAATGGGCAGGCAGATGCCGTAAAATTTCAGAACAGGGTAAAGGTGAAGACTGAGGGAGGTTCGGTAACAGCTAATAGCAATAGTATTTCGGTTACTGGAGCAAACAGTGCGACAGTGATTCTGGCAATCGGATCTAATTTTAATGCCTATAATAATGTCAGTGGAGACCAGGCTGCCAGGGCTACCAAGTATATTGATGATGTCAATGCTAAAACTTATACACAGCTTCTGAACGCTCATCTTGCGGACTACCAGGCTCTGTTCAACAGGGTAGATATCAACCTTGGACCTGGTCATTCTTCATCACAGTTGTCTACTGATCAAAGAGTGGCAAACTTCAGCACTTCTGATGATCCTCAGCTCGTACGGTTGCATTATCAATTTGGCCGTTACCTTATGATTGCTTGTTCGCGGCCAGGAAGTCAGCCGGCAAACTTACAAGGTGTGTGGAACAAAGACATGTATCCCTCTTGGGGAAGCAAGTATACAACCAACATTAATTTCCAGATGAATTACTGGATGACAGAATCCGGAAATCTGCCGGAATGTGCTATTCCTATGATTGAAAAAACAAAAGCTCTGGTAGCCCCTGGTCAGCAATCTGCCCAGGTCCATTGGGGTGTTAACAGTGGTTGGGTGCTCCACCACAACACCGATTTGTGGAATCGTACTGGTCCGATAGATGGGGCGTGGGGGCATTGGCCAACAGGAGGAGCGTGGATGTGCTACAATCTCTGGGAGCACTATCAGTTTTCTAAAGATAAAATATATCTGAGTGATATTTATCCTATACTTAAAGGTAGTGCACAGTTTTTTCTGAACAGCCTGGTGACAGAAACAGTGAGCTGAAACAATTATCTGGTGACCTGTCCAAGTACCTCCCCTGAAATTCAACACCAGGGGTATTGGACATGCTTTGCTCCCACTATGGATAATCAGATTATCCGAGATTTATTTAATGCAAGCATCAAAGCATCTGAAATTTTAAATACCGATGCCACCTTTAGGCAGCAAGTGAAGGCCGCCGTTGCCAAGATTCCCCCACATAAAGTTGGTAAATTTGGCCAATTGCAGGAATGGTTCAACGATTGGGATAATCCCAACGACAAGAATCGGCATATCTCTCATTTGTATGGATTGTTTCCGAGTAATCAGATTTCAGTAAGAGGTACGCCCACTCTGGCCAATGCTGCAAAAGTTACTCTTAATCAGAGAGGTGATAATGCTACAGGATGGTCATTAGTATGGAAGATCAATTTCTGGGCGAGAATGGAGGATGGCAATCACGCTTATAACCTTATTAAACTTTTGTTGACGCCAGACAGGACCTACAACAACTTATTCGATGCTCATCCTCCTTTCCAGATTGACGGTAATTTTGGTGCGGTTTCGGGAGTTAATGAAATGCTGATGCAGAGCCAGAATGATGAGGTGCAGTTTCTGCCAGCACTTCCAAATATCTGGTCAAATGGATATATAAAAGGTTTGAGGGCAAGAAATGGATTCCTTATTGATTCGATCAGCTGGAAAAGCGGAAAGCTTTCACAAGCAACAGTAACATCACTGCAGGGAGACACATTGCGGCTGAGGTATGGCAATATTGCAAGAACATACATTACCAGGAAAGGTGAAACTTATGCTTTCGATGGATCATTGAATTTAATGGGTGCGAGGGACAAAACAACTCCTTATAATGGAATACCTCATGTTATCCCAGGACGCATTGAAGCAGAAGAATATGATAATGGCGGAGATGGATTTGCTTACAGAGAAGCCAATGGAAACGGTAACGAAGGTGGTGCTACTTTCAGAAATGATGAGGTGGATATAGAAAGCACGATGGATGATGAGGGGAAATTTAATATCGGATACATTCTGAATGGGGAATGGTTGTTATATACCGTGGATGTATCAAAAACAGGTAAGTATAATCTTGACCTTAGAGTGGCTGCACCAGATGATGGTAAAACTCTTCAGGTTGAAATGGATGGAGAAAATATCGCAGGGCCTGTCACTATTACCAATACAGGTGGGTGGCAAAACTGGGAAACAGTTTCTGTAAGGGATCTTGATCTGACCCAGGGGGTACATAAGATGAGAATTTTATTCAACGCCGATTATATGAATCTAAATTATATTGAGTTTACGCCAGCAATAGTGACAGGTATAGAGACTGAAGAGAAAGAGACTGCTCGTATTTATCCAAATCCATTCAATAATGATGGAATTAATATTAAACTTAAAGGGATTTTCAGATATAAAGTGGATAATATTCTTGGAATTCAGGTAGAATCAGGTGGTGCAACAGATTACGGAAATATAGGTGCAGCTTTGGGAACAGGTATATATATATTAACCATCGAAACCAAGAATGGAATCACGTTGCATAAAATTGTGAAACGCTGATTCTTCCATTTATATGAAAGAGTTATACTGATGAATGGACTTTATTGGTTTTACCTTTGTCAATGAATTGGATCGAAATCTGACTTGTTGACTCCCATATAATATAGGCAATCACAACGCTTCATAAATCAAACCGAAGCACAGATTAAGTAGAAGAAATTAACGGTATAAATGATGCTGATATTTTATGTAAGAGGATGGAGTAAAAGAGAAGGAAAAATTTTAATATAAAAATAAAGTAGAAAGAGGTAAATAAATGTAAAACACTAAACTGAATATAAGAGTAACTCTATTCCATGAATATTTCAATAATGTCAGGACTTTTCCTGACATTATTTTTATAATGAAATTTATGAGAAAATCGTATAAAAGTTTTAATACACCCTATAATATTCCTGCTTCAAATCATCAAAATCTCATGCTAGCGAGCAGTGGGATAACCATTCTGGAGCATCAAGCATTGTCTGCAATTTTTCATAAAACAATCCCATATGATACCCATCCATGATTCCATGGTGTATTTGAAGTCCGACAGGCATTTTATAAACTCCGTTTTCCTCAAAGTATTTACCAAGAGCAATGATTGGTATTGTTCCATTAACAGGATCATAAGGATGTGTCAATGACGTAAAAGAAAACCACGGAACACTCGTGATGTAAAACTGATGATTGTTATCACCATTGGATTCATCCTTATTTGATAATACATTCTCAATATCCTTTAGTATATTCTCATAGAAGATAATAAAATCTTCTGAATGTCTTGTAGAACAAAATGAAAATTCATTATCAGGCAGAAGAACCGTGTAACCAGGATCTATGCTGGAATACTCATAAAGCTTGTTATCTATGATTCTGTGTCTGAACTGAGGTATTTCATTGACCACCTTGCTTAACGCAAAGCAGATGCTAGCAAAAAAGCGGAAATTGTTTTCTTTAACCTTCTTTCTGAACTTAGTGATATCTACATTACTTGAAGTGCTTACGAAAGGAATAAGTTTTTTAGAAAAGATTTCAAACATCCCTCTTCGTTTATAGGTGCTCAGATCAATTTCCTGTCTTGTATTCATCTATTGAGTGAAAATGTATTTGGGCAAAAATAAAAAAAGCAAAGGATTGATTTGATTTTTCATCCTTTGCTTTTTTATAATAAAAGTAAATTTTTAATCCAGTGAATTCATCATATTAGCATATCTTTTAATCACCAATTGGGTTGAAGTATCTGTATCATAAACTGAATACCAACCTTGAAGCTCGTGCGGAGGATCTCCTGTGAATGGATCACCTTTTTTCCAGATAGTACCAGGAACTTTTGGCCTGCCTTCTCCTGACCATGCCCAGAAATTTACACCAGCTATCGGTGAACTTAAAGATGCATAGTTGTATGCTTCCTGGAATACTTTTGCATAGTAATTATCTTTTACTGTAGTAAGTGCTGATGGAGAAAAATTTCCATCATTTCTTGCGAGTCCAAACTCTTCTATTACCAATGGCTTAGCTAATTTCCTCGCCGCATCAACATGAAGCTTTAAATAGTGCTCCATTTTATGGACCGCCGAATCATAAGTTTTATCATTTCTTTTCGGATCATACCATCCCCAGTTTTCAACCCAGACGTGACAGGTTACATAATCAATGTCTGGTCCGTTATTATTCTCTTTGACATCTACCCCTGCATATTCTGGTCCTGACGTATATCCTTCTGTTCCCGCACTGACTAAATGATTCGGATCCCATTGTTTTATGAGGGCAGCAGAGGAGTCTATCCATTTATTATATTTTTTTTGATTGTTCATCCCTCTTGGCTCATTGCACAATTGCCAGGACATAATGGTTGGATCATCTTTGTAGTTAACCTTTGTGATTGAATTTTTTCTCGTCACAATTTTTTTGACGGCATTGTAATACATTTGAACAGCTGCAGAGTCTGAATAAAATTTTGCAGAGAATTTCTGGTATCTATCCCAGTCTCCACCTGGATGTGGGGGAGGGTAGGGGATGCTGTCTACAGACTTACTCCACAACATATATTGGCCCCATCCGCCTGACCATGGCCAGAAATTTCCTAAACATACTACAGCATACATTTTTCTCTTAGCCATTTCTGAAAGCAAAAAGTCAAGACCATTTAACAGATCCTCGTCAAACTCCCCCGGTGCAGTTTGAACTGCCGGAAGCATTCTGTAGGGTTTGTCATTTGGACCTTCACTCAAACCTACAATCCGAAGATTGGTAATTCCTAAATCTTGAAGTCGATCTAATTCCCTGATAAGACGAGCTCTCTGGCCTCCCTTTTCCGAACCAAGATTTATCCCGTACCAGAAGTTGGCTCCCAAAAAATAGTAGGGTTTGCCATTCACGTAAAAGCCTGTGTTGCTTACTTTCACAAATTGATTAGTATGTTCAGGTTGCTTCTTTTCAGTGCTGCATGAGCTAATGAATACAAGGAGAATAATAAGTTGTAAAAAGTATTTTACCATATCAGATTACCTTAGAATGATAGTGTAAGGTTGATTATTAATGCGTTATAAATATAAAGAAATAGTATTAAACCTTAGTTAAAATATTTATAAATAAAAAGGCCCTTAAACGGTTGTTTAAAGGCCCTTGAATATTGAATAGTAAAATAATTATTCTTTTACCAGTTTGTAAACGTACACTGCATTTTCCGAAATCAGTTTTAAAGTATATACTCCTTTAGCCCAGTTACTGCCTATTAATGTAGTTCCTTTAGGTAGATTATCCATTTGACCCAATTCTTGTCCGGTTGAGGAATAAACTGCTAAACGGAAGTTTTCTAATCCGTTAATCTGCAGATTAAATGCATCCAGAGAGGGGTTAGGGTAAATTTTTATCAGCGGCGATTCTTCACTTAACCATCTGATCTGGCTGTATTCATATTGTCCGTTATAGTCAACTTGTTGTAATCTGTAATAAGCAATATTTGAAAACTCCTTATCTATGAATGTATAAGTTGAGGCAGATCCATTAGCTGCCGGAACAAAGCTAATCGAACCGAAATTAATGCCATCAACAGATTTTTCAATATAAAAACCTTTATTGTCAATCTGATTAATAACAGCCCATTTTAGCAATGCTCCCCCATCAACTTTAGAAGCAGTGAAGGAAAGGAAATCTACAGGTAATGTAGATCCGCATTTATCAACTTCCTGCGCTCCAAAATAATTAGTCGGCACTCCCATCAGGTTAGCGAATACTATGTTATTCACAAAGCCATTAGGACATGTGTTTAATTTGACAGAAAAACTGAATGCTACCGAATCTCCGAATAACATTGGTGATTTGCCTGTTTTTAGAATCCATTCTACAGTGTTTTTAACACTGTTATAAACAGGAATGGCCTGATCTGGTGTCAATCCTGCAGAAGTGAAAAGCTTAGTTATAGAAGAAGCTGAGTATGTTACATTAGAAGCCAGTGGATCTGTTAAAGACACTTCAAATGCAGAGTCGAAATGTGTGTACCAATACAAGAGCTTGTGAGATGGATTTCCTGCTCCAGTGGTAGCTTCATTTGAATTGTAGAAACCAACATATCCGGCAGTCATATAAGTAATGTTGTCAAATTCATATGGCAATGCATTAAAATTATTGATCCATATTGATAGTTTATTATCAATAAGTTCAGCCTTGATTGTTAGTGTATCATTAGGCGAAGGATAGGAAATATCTACTTTGGAACCAATAAGTGTACCATTTTGAAATAACTTGATGGCAAGTTGAGAACAGGAGTTGTTAACAAAAGTAAGCAACAATCCTTTCAATGGATTTCCAGAACAAACTGGTGTTCCTCCATTATGTCTGAAGACAAGCGAAAATGGTTGAGCTAGTTCAGGCTTTATTTTTGTAATAAGTGTTCCGTTTTTACCATGGGAGTAGTCATAGGTTGCAAGCTTTGGTGTTCCTCCAGGATTTTTGGTATTTGTAAAATCCATTTTTCCTTCCCCGCAATGTGTTGTCCAGTCTGTAGATGAAGGTAATGTTGGGTTTGCGATAGTTCCTTGTGTTTGCTTAAAAGAAACAGTATAAGGAATGATATCATTTATATCATAACCAGTAGCCGGTGAAGTTTTCTTTATTGTACTTGCAATTGGGTTTAATGGAGGAATTGGCTTACATGTCACCAATACTTTAAATGAAGAGTCAATTGGTGCCTGTGAAGTAGACTGTATCCATGCTTTATTATCAACCAGGATGTCCGCACTGCAATCACTTTTTGCTTTAGCAGCATATTTGATCATTCCTGAAGCTCCCGGTAACATTGAAGGAGTACACCAGGTGACAACTCTGGTCGAAGGGTTGTAGGTAGCTTTAATGCCAAGAGCTTCAGATTCTGTGAAGCCTTGCCACTCAAGATCTGCAGGCAATGTGTCGGTTACACATACATTTTGCATTTCCATGCCTGGAACAGGTCCTCTTCCTAATATTCTTCTCCATACATAACCATCCCACTCTTCAACCAATAAACGATCAAAGTTTTTGTTGTAATTGGGTTCACAGGCATCTACGTGAACATCATTAACTGGGATAGATAAAGCAGGATTATAAGAACTCTGATAATTGAACCATGAAGGTGATATCGGGAAGTACAGGTGTTTATCATTTGTACCAACATCCAAAGTATTATCAAATGACCAGTCATCAGCCATTAAAGGACCAACAGGAACTGTACCGCATGCAGAGCTTCCTCCTTTTGCCTGAAACTGAATAGCCATTCTGAATGGGGCTGCAATTCCTTTATGGACAAATAATACTGCATTAGGTTCTCCGGTTTTAGCGAAGAACATATTTGTATGCTGAGTAGTAGCCATTAAGGTGTCCGGAAAACGCATTATTAGACGTTGATTCCATTTACCGTTAGCATCTTCCCCGAATGTATATTGCTCAGATGTAAACTTAACCTTGTCAGGATCTCCACCTTCAAGGATTGTAACCTTTAAGTCCCAGCCATTGATGTTTTTTACAGGATCATAAATACCTATTCTTGCTGCATCATTTAAGAAATAGGATATTCTGTAATTACCAGGGTTGATATATGGTTCCTGAGCTCCATGAAGTACTCTGAAGTAATGGTTGCCTGCGTTTGGTCCTGAGAGTCCATATGAGTATGTTACTCTTACATCCGGACGTCCACCATTTAACCACCCGTTCTGGGATGAGTTGCTAAAACGAAGTGTATAGTTAATAATATCACCGTTTGCAGCTATATTTCTGTCTGCTACTTTGGCAATTGACAATGACCTTGAGATGATATTTACGCAGTTTTTTTCAAAGGTAGCAGTTTCATTGTTAGGGAATTCATTACTTGTATGAGAGTCACTGTTGCTTGCTGCAATAGTTGCTTGATTGCAGATGATTTTGTTCTCGTAACCGGCTTTAACTCTTACCTTAAACTTTACTTCACCATATGTTGGATAAGTCTTTGGATTAAAGGTTTTCCAATCGTCCCCAGATTCTCCGGTTGAAGTATATCCGGGAATGGTGCCAATATTCCAGGTTATTACTCCTGCACTATTTGTTCCTCCAACGGCTGAAACGAATTCTACTTCAGGAGGAAGAGGGTAGGTGATGACTACATTCTCAGCCTGCAGGATAGAAAAGTTTCTATAGCTGATTGTATATGTAATTTCATCACCAGGAGTGACTGTTACCCCGTTCACAACTCTAGGCCCTGATGCCACAGTTTTGTTGTTCGACAGATAAACTTTAAGATTAGCTTCAGCATCTGGCTTAGCCATTAATGCAGGAGCATAGTAATTGCCTGTTACGGTAAGCAAACCCAATACTCTGAACCATTCGTGGAAATACTTAGGCACACTTTTAATGTACCTGTTATCAGGAACCGGAGAGGTTACCATGTCTGCATCCCACATTAAAGTCAGCTGCCTATACCAGTCAGCGATAAGATCTTTGCTTTCAGCAGTGTTTTGATCTTTGTGATAGGCAACAATGGCTGGTGAAAATGATCCTAGGTTGTAATTAATGTGATTTCCCGGATATGCCGTTATTGCAGCAGTAGGATCCATGCTTATATCACTGGTCATAATAGCCGGACCTACGAATTTCAAATCCGTTGGGTCATTCCCTAGTTTATGACAACCTTTGTTTCTTAGTTTACTAAAATTCCCAAGACGTATTGCATTATCATATTCAAATGTATTTCCACCGGGCTGTGGTTCATGTAATCCAGGATCCCATGTTGTGGTTGGATGGCCATTCCATACATAATTAACTATAGTTCTCCATGGATTTCTGGCATCTTCAGCAAAATTGGCATCACTGAAACTTAAAGTCGGATTAGATCCTGGTGGTATTGGGTTAATTAATCCACCAGTAGGGAGCTTTCCTTGTTTATAAATTTGCCCCATTATCCAATCTGAAGAGGCTTCAGCTCTGCGGAACTGATTAATATTCCAGTTGTGTGCAACGGGATCTTCCTCTTCAAGGAATTCGGCAAATGCTCTGAAATAGGAAGGGGCGATATAATCAAGCCACTTTGATGTGGGATATGTCATCCTTTGATAAATAGTTCTTCCATTGAAAAAATAGCCTTTGGGTGTTTTAGTCTGAACCCAGTCTGTCATTTCGCCCCAGGTATTTCCACTTTTAACATATCCGTCAAATCCGATATCTCCACAGTAATACCCATTGCCGCCATTTGGATCTTGTCTTGGGTTAGGATTTCCATCATTATTGGAAAAGAAAACTGTATCACTGATTGTTTTCAGATAATTAATCAGCAACTTTTTATAAGTTCTTACAGAGCCGCAATCATCTTTTATGCCGAGCGCTGGCCATTGTCTATATGCAACTAGGAGTGCCATTGCGATGTCAAAGTCACCATCGGATGCAGAGTTCTTATCAGTATCTGCATTACCAACCCTCCATGCCTGAGTTCCTTTACCATAAGGATATGTAGGATTCCTGATAGTACCGCATTTAGAAAACAATTCTACCACACTACCTTTATGGTCATGGATGTACATGTATAAACCATCAAATGTGGGTTTATCAGCCATATAGGCAGCAGCAAGCAAAGCATATCCATCTCCTTCAGAACAATCAGGTTCTGGTCCTGTTGATCCCATTCCAGGAGGGTTGAAAATAATGTATTTTGTCCCTTGCACCGTGGTACCTTCGTAAGTCGCACGATTCATCATAATCTGGTAAGCCTCCCTTGTATTTTTTTCCATTTCAATGTCGGTGATCCCATCAGCATTATCGCGGCCAAGAGTTTTTCCACCTTTATAATCCAGAAATTGGGGAAATGGAATTCTGGGATTGTTTGAATTGATATGTACAGTTACCGGATTTGGATTGACAACAACTGCCTGTCCTTTCGATAAAGTCAAATCAAAAAAGATGATTAATAAAATGAGTAAGGGTATTCTCATATTCGGGAAACTGTGTTGTTAAATTTTTTGAAACTCAGAAGTATTGTTGTTCGTAGTATCTGACAATTCATACGCTTCTATCCATTTTCGTAACCAATTTTTATACTTAACCAATCTGTAATTTATGAAAATCAAAATCAGATACTAAAGTTTATTAGAAAAGTACAATATTGTTTTTTTCAGTATACTTTGCTTTGGTAGTACATTTTTTGTTGCTATTAGTAAACTCCAAAAGTCAAGTTCTTCCAATTTTCTTCAGAGCTGGTTAAAGGTTTTTAGGTATTCTTCTCAACTTCAGTTTTATTTTTTATTCGTCTTGTGAAACAATTTTTATATTTGTCTATTAATTCTATAGAGTTTATTTAGAATTTGTTTTTTCCCTTAATAATTCATCTTAAAACATAGAAAGAAATGAATAAAAGACTACTAAATGCCGCTCTTCTGTTACTGGCATCAGCATCTTTGAATGCTCAGAATATCAGCCAGGAAAAATTAGTCATTACAGGAACTAAGTTTACTTATCCACTTCTTGAGAAATGGGCTAAAGAGTATGAAGCACTTCATCCGGAGGTAGATGTAAAAGTGGTTTCTAAGTTACAGGCGAATGAAACTGCTGATTTGAAAATTGTCTCTTACGAAAGAAAAAAGGAGGAAATTCCTCAAAGTGAGAAATCTGTTGTCCTGGGAAAATATGCTATACTTCCAGTTGCCAATATTAATAATCCGGCTTTAAAAAATATTTCAGAAAAGGGGTTAAAGGAAAAGGAGTATAAGGAATTGTTTTTTGAAGATGAGAATGAGCAGTTTGAAGAGAAAAAGAAAAAGCAGAAGTATGAGGTGAATTTATATACCCGTGAAAGCAGATCCTGCGCACCTATTGCCTTTGCAGATCATTTCGGATTTGAGCAGTCTGCTATAAAAGGAAAAGGAATAAGTGGTGATGATAAATATCTTATTCAAGCTGTAAAGAAAGATACAGCGGGAGTAACTTATAATAATCTTGGATTCATTTATGATCTTTCAACAAGAAGAACTGTTGATGGGATTGCTGTACTTCCACTCGATATCAATGACAATGGAAAGCTGGATGCTGATGAAAAAATATTTGACAATCTTGATAAGGTGATTGAAAAACTTGAAAAAGAAGAAATATCTTCAATTCCTGTTGAAAATGTCAATGTAGTTTATGACACAGCAAACGATAATAAAAATATCCGTCTCTTCTTGTCATGGGTATTAGATCAGGGACAAAAATACAACCATGATTATGGCTTCCTGAATTTTGATACTGAAACGTTAAGCAAGCAGAAAGAAATTCTGACCTTAAACAATCAATAATAAATTTGTTTTTCTCTTTTGTGAGAGCCTGCCTTCAAACGAAGCAGGCTTTTGCTTTTTTATAAGCTTAATCATTTTTGTAAAGAGAACTTCAAGCTTCCTATTCATTATTCAAAAAAGAAATCCTAATAGGAGCAAGAGGTTTCATATAGAAAAAATAACTGGATTCTTCTTACTTAATTAATATTTAGAACTAGATGCTTAACTACTTATTATTGACCTTAGGGAAATCATAAAGCTTATTGTAATAACCTAAGCTTTCACTTATAACTTTAATGTAGATTATTACACAGAGAAAAAATGCAAGAGCCGTTTTTTACTTTCTATTTTCCGTTTTTAGCTTTCCAAATCAGAGCTGGATCTTGCTTTCGATTATTACATTGAGGTACACAGAGAAAAATTGTATAGCTTTCTAAAATGTCACTTTCAGCTTGCAGCCTTGTCCCTTTCCGCTTATTAATTAAAACTTATCACTTACTACTTAAAAAGCTTACTACTTAAATTAACTGCTCTGCCATAAAAAAATTTACCATAGATAAATACCAGGAACATTCTCTTAAAGTCAGAGTAGAAAAAGCAAAGCAGGATGATTGCATTTAGCAGCACTGAAATAAGAGCGGGGTCGGGGAAATAGAAGGACAGGATGGCCGAAATGATAATAAATCTCAGGCATTCAAGATGGAAGATCCAGGCTTTTTGTTCCAATATAGCGCCACAATTGATGAGTGTAATTAGAATTAAGGCATTTAATAGCAATATCATTCCGAGTGATATGTTTTGGTATTGAGGGGCGAGCAATGCAAGCAGTATAATGACAGCACTTATTTGTGCCAATATATATTTTTTTTGAATCTCTCTCTTTAGATTATTAGCGACATTTTTTTCTGAAAGAAATTTCTTTTCTAATTGTGGTCGAATCTCTGGAGATAAAGTTTCAGGTTTACCAAGTATAATTTTTATTTTTTGTTTTAATCCCGGAGCATTCTTTATAGAACCAATCAGCTCAAGCAATTGATGGAAATGTTGCCAAAGAAAACTTCTGCTGTTTAATGGGTGTGTGAGTCCATATTGAGGCTCTTCTTTTTCTTCTGCAAAGGTTCCAAAGAGTTTGTCCCAGATTATAAATATATCCGCATAGTTTTTATCAAGATAATGAGCATTGGAGGCATGATGTACTCGATGGTGGGATGGCGTCACAAAAATGTATTCTAGAAA
This sequence comes from Sporocytophaga myxococcoides DSM 11118, assembly GCF_000426725.1. Taxonomy (NCBI): domain Bacteria; kingdom Pseudomonadati; phylum Bacteroidota; class Cytophagia; order Cytophagales; family Cytophagaceae; genus Sporocytophaga; species Sporocytophaga myxococcoides. The sequence goes on from NZ_AUFX01000005.1 coordinate 563,341, forward strand.
ACCAAGTTTACCCACCATTCTTGTATGGGTGAAGAAACTATAAGCTGCATGTATAATAAGAATCATAATTACCATATGTACAGGAAATCCTATTAAGGGCAGTATACACCAGAAGACATTTCTGATCAGAGCCTGGAATACCGTAATCCTTGCAGATACTGTTAGATTAAATTCTTCACTTTGATGATGAACTATGTGAGCTGCCCAAAGAATATTTACCTCATGACTAAACCGGTGATACCAATACCAAATAAAATCAGTTAAAAATAAAATCAATATCCATGAGGGGAGTGTTTCTTTAATGGTAAAGATGGCAAAGTGATTATAAATATATGTGAATATCGAATAGAAGATGCCTGTCAAGGCAAGATTTGAAAGTCGCTCAGCTACACCTATACTCAAATTTGAGATGGTACTGTTAAATGTAAATGCTTCAACATTCTTTTTTTTTGAAAAAAAATACTCTACGGTAATAGCCAATAAAAATACTGGTATAGATATGCTCAGTAATAATTCATTCATAATAAGTATTAGGTTTTATTAAGCAGAAGAGAATGTTTATTCGCTGATAGTCCTTATGATACAGGACTTTTGTTCGTTGATGTATTGTATTGAAGTAGTATTTTCAGGCTTTAATTTCAGTAGGGCCTGTGCAAAAAATATAAAGAGGACATACATAAAAATAAATGCTGCCATCTTATTTTCTGGATTGATATTAGGTTTTTTAAAGTCCATAGTAGAAGGATTAATTCTCTAAGTAATTGCACTTGCCCCCTAGAATAAGTCTATTAAGCCTATAGGTAAAATTAAGTATTGGAGACTTTGTTTCAAATTAACCCTCTTTTTTTCTGGGAAGAGTACAACATAAATTCGTCTAAGAAATAAGTTTTATCTATATCTTTATTGATATTATTGATTTTTTCTATTCAATCCGGCTTTCTATTTTTGAATTATAATAAACACTGAACGAAATGGAAAATGCAAGCTTAATCGGTCTGGATTTAAAAAAGTCTCAGATCCTGTCAGATGAACTTAATATTCTGTTAGCCAACTATCAGCTATTGTATATGAATCTTAGAGGATTTCACTGGAATATAAAAGGTGAAAAGTTTTTCGAATTGCACGCTAAGTTTGAAGAACTCTACAATGATGTGCAAATAAAAATTGATGAGATTGCTGAAAGGATTCTTACTTTGGGTTTTGTGCCTGAGCATACCTTTTCTGATTACCAAAAGAAATCAGAGATAAAAGAAGCTAAGAATATATTTGAAGGTACCGAAGCTGTCTCTCTCATTCTTCAGGCATTTAAGATACTTTTAGTAGAGGAAAGAAAAATCTTAAAACTGGCTTCTGATGCGGAAGACGAGGGTACAAATTCTTTGATGAGTGATTATATCAAGCAGAAAGAAAAACAGGTCTGGATGTTTTCAGCTTACCTGCAGAAGAAATAAAAAGAGGGACTCAAATTTTAAGTCCCTCTTTTTTATTCAAAAATTAGATGTTTGACAGATTCTCCTGATCCGGCAAGCTCTGTGAGAGAGTCCAGACCTATTTCGAGATGTCTTTTTACATATTTTTCAGTTACTGTTTTGTCACTTTTTTCTGTTTTTACCCCTTCAGGATCCATAGGATTATCAGAAACTAATAACAATGCTCCGTGTGGAATTCCATTCATAAAACCCACAACAAATATAGTTGCAGTTTCCATGTCAATACCCATTGTGCGAATGTCTCTGAGGTATTGTTTGAATTTCTCATCATGTTCCCACACCCTTCTGTTAGTTGTGTAAACTGTCCCTGTCCAATAATCCAGTTCATGTTTTTTTATCATACTGGATACAGCTCTTTGTAAGCGAAAGGAAGGAAGGGCAGGAACTTCAGGAGGTGCGTAATCGTCAGAAGTACCTTCTCCACGGATTGCCGCAATTGGAAGTATCAGATCTCCTAATTTTGTTTTTTTCAGACCGCCACATTTTCCGAGAAATAAAACAGCCTTGGGAGGAATTGCCGAAAGCAAGTCCATTACAGTTGCAGCCATGGCACTTCCCATTCCAAAATTAATAATCGTAATATTATTGGCAGTAGCTGTTTGCATAGCCCTGTTTCTTCCCTGAACCTCTACCTTAAATTTTTCCGCGAACAGTTCAACATAGTTGATAAAGTTTGTAAGAAGAATATATTCTCCAAATTCGGAAATGGGTGTACCTGTATATCTTGGTAACCAGTCCTTTACGATTTCATCCTTTGTTTTCATGGCATTAAAAAATTTGATAAATTTGTTTTTATGATTCCCCTCAAACTCCCCGCATTCGATATTAAAATTAAAGACTACGAAAATAAAACATGGATATTTGATATACTAAGAAAAAAGTATGTTGTTTTAACTCCTGAAGAATGGGTAAGGCAACATTTTATAAATCTTCTGATTACTCAATTCAATTATCCTAAATCTCTAATTAAATGTGAGTCGGGACTTAGTTATAACAAGCTACGGAAAAGGTCAGACATTGTTGTTTATAACAGAGATGCTATACCTTTTCTTCTGATTGAATGCAAAGCCCCGGACGTCAAAATCACTGATGCTGTTTTTAAGCAGGCAGCAACCTATAACTTCGTTCTGAAAGCTCCTTACTTTGTCGTTACAAATGGAATCAATACTTTTTGCTGCAGCGTTAACCATGAAACAAAAGAGGTAGGCTATGTTAATGGCTTACCTGCATTTCCTGAAAACTGAAATATACCTTATTGGTTTTGACTACTATACCAATTATTATCTATCAGTCCGTTATTAAAGTACTGCACATAGGCTTTTAACACCGACTCCAGTTTTTTCTGTTCAGGTACTTCCGGGATATGAGTGATGGTACGAGGAGGATCTATTTTAAAACACTGACATTTGTTTTCCTGATTTAAAGATAGATACATATCTTTTTTTATCAGATTATAGGAGCCGTTCGAAAAGGTCAGGGCATAGCCTTCTTCTTTTTTTGAGAATATAGAAGTCCCAAAATAATTGCTTTTAGGATTATCAATATTCAGAAAGTCAAGCACTGTAGGGAGGATGTCTGCATGCTGACAGATTCTCTCATCATCTGGCACTGTAATTTTTTTCGAAGGATGGAATAAAATCATAGGTACATCAAATGCCCCAAGGTCGTTCGAATATTCAGGCTTTGATGACATCTGAGTATGATCGGCTGTAATAATAAACAAGGTATTGGAATACCAAGGTTGTTTTTTAGCAGTTTCAAAAAACTTTCTTAATGAATTGTCTGAATAAGCAACACATTCATGAATCGGAAGATCTCCTTTGGGAAACTTACCTTTATACTGCTCCGGAATAGTATAAGGCGGATGTGAGCTTAGCGTAAAGAGGCCTGTGGCAAAAGGTTGCTTAAAGGTACTGAGTTTATTCGCAAAAAACTGAAGGAATGGTTCATCAAATATTCCCCAGTTTCCGTCAAAATCTTTATCCGGATCGGGATATTCGTTTTTGCCATAGTATTCCTCAAATCCTGCATTGTGAGCAAATACATCAAATCCCATGGTCCCGTTTTTACCTCCGTGGAAAAAACTGGTATGATACCCTTCTTTTTGAAGGATATTTCCGAGCCCCACAACTTCATTTGTCTGATATGCCGAAGTTATGTATGGCTCACTCATTAAAGAAGGTATAGACGCCATTATACTTGGTAGTGCTTCAATGGAAGTTCGACCATTGGCATAAGCATTTTTCATCCATACACCCTGGTGAGCAAGGGAGTCAAGAAATGGAGTAAAGCCTTTATAATTATTTCCAAGTCCTGTATATTCAGATCCGAAGCTTTCACAAATCAGAATTACTACGTTTTCTTTTTCTTTGGTTGAAACGGCTTTCTTTACATTGAACTTTTTAATAAGATTTATTAATTCAGATTGACTTGAAAAGAAGTTAACTCTCTGAACAGGCTGAATATTTGATGTTGCTATCAGGGAAAAAGGAGTATTTAATACAAGGTTTCCTAAAATATTAGGATTTAATGTAAAGGCATGATTTGGTCTCAAAGGTTTTAGCTGCAAACCTCCACGAATGATTAATATATTGGATGCCAGAAAACCGATCAATAAAGGGGCTGCAAAATATAGTTTCAGCCGGATGTTCATTGAACTCTTTGGTTTTGGATACAACCAGGCAATAACTGCAATGAGAATTATTCCTACAAGCAGTACTGGCCAGTAATTCAACGCCAGTTGTGGCCCCTGATCTAAGATGTCTTTTTGTAAACCCGCAAGGTGCTCGAATGTAGACCTTTTTCCCGTAAACCTGAAGAACTCAATGTCTACAAGGTTAACGAAAAGGAGAGGTGTATTAACAACCAGAAATAGAATCTTAAGAAATTTCTGATATTCCGCCTTTGTAATGAATGTTACAGGAATCAGTGACAGCAAGGTGAATGGCAGGTTAACCATAAATATGACAGAAAGGTCAAACCTGATACCTGAAAGGAAGGCCTCAAATACTGAAGTAACAGATGCTTCTCTGAAATATGAGTAGTTATAAACAAAGAAACAAACTCTGCAAAGTGTATAAATGAGGGTTAAGAGTCCCAGTCTTTTTAGAAGTATTTTATATTGAGTTAAATTCATTTTTCTAGAAATGATTTTTTAACAGGTGTTGTATTATTGCGAACAGATCCATCAGATAAGCAATGCCCAGGTGAATCAGTAATCCTCCCCAGATAGATCTGCTATAGTAAGTAATAATTCCTAAAATTGTACCTCCGAAAATAGATCCAACAGCTTCTCCCAAGGGCTTTCCGAAATGAAGGTAGCAATACAAAGCAACCATAATGAATACGGCCCCTTTGTCCAGGTATTTGATCATTGCCAACACCAGGAATCCTCTGAACAAAAATTCTATAGATAAAAATCCCATCCCATAGAATATTTCATGGATCCCAAAGGTTGCCCAATAAGGCCATCCAAGATAATTTTCCGCTAAGCCGGGCTTGTATTCTGGATAATAATTCAGAAAATCCTGCTGAAATGATGCCCAGAGAATAAAAGGAGACATGAATAGGAGAAGCCATAAATAAGGCTTCAAGTTCAGGGAGTTTTTCTGAAATCCGTATAGAGGAATATTTTTCCGATCTACCCAATACCAATAACAAAGGATAGGGATGATGATAATGGAAGAACTTATAAGTTCCGAAATAAAGGAAGAGATGAACTGACTGATTTCAATTGGAATTTCAGTTCTGAGCCAGTCACGGTATAAATAAAAAGATGTTTCACTAAATATTAAAATTAGTATGACAAATAGTATTGTAAACCAATAGGATTGAGAATATAAATGTAGTTTTCTATCATAAAAATAAGCATAGGCCAGAGAAAGAAATAATAATGGTACTGAATAAAAAAGAAACAGATATACATTATATATTTTCTGCCCCGCATATTTTTCCAGAATTGAGTTTTCAAAATCAAGGGTGTAGTTAAAAGTCAGACTGGCTCCCAAAAATAGAACAAGCACCAGGAAAAATTTCAGATTGAATTCTTCCTGGAAAAATGCTTTTTGATATTTTATGATTTGTCTGATGGCCCTGATTCTTTTAATCTAAATATTGCTCGACTTCAGAATAGGGCAAATCAAATGCTTCTGAAATTTTTTTATAAACTATTTGTCCGTTAACCACATTTAGGCCCAGTTTCAATTCTTGATTTTCTCTGCAAGCTTTTTGCCATCCTTTTGATGCAATTTGACATACATATGGAAAGGTTACATTAGTCAAAGCAAGGGTAGAGGTGAATGGAACCGCTCCTGGCATATTTGCAACACAATAGTGAACAATACCATCTACGACATACGTTGGATTTTCATGTGTTGTAGGTTTACAGGTTTCAATACATCCTCCTTGATCTACAGCTACATCTACCAGGACTGTTCCTGGCTTCATAGTTTTTAGCATTTCTCTGGAAATAAGTATGGGCGCTTTGGCGCCTGGTACCAAGATAGCTCCGATTATCAGATCTGCTGTCTTTACTGCTTCATTAACATTGCTTTGGCTGCTGAATAAAGTAGTTACATTGGCTGGCATAATATCATCCAACTGCCTTAGTCTGGTGAGATTGATATCCATTATCGTTACACGGGCACCGAGACCGGCAGCCATCTTGGCTGCATTTGCTCCAACGATACCAGCTCCAAGTATTACAACGTTTGCAGGAGGAACACCAGGTACACCTCCCAGTAGTATTCCTCTTCCTTTGTTATGTTTTTCAAGATAATTTGCCCCCTTCTGAACAGCCATTCTCCCGGCAACTTCTGACATGGGAACTAAAAGTGGCAGTGATCGATCTGATTTTTCTACTGTTTCATAGGAAATACAAACAGCTCCTGATTTGACCATTGCTTCTGTAAGCTGTCGCGATGATGCAAAATGAAAATAGGTAAATATAGTTTGGCCTTTTCTGATCAGTGCATATTCTTTTTCAAGGGGTTCTTTTACTTTAACCACCAGGTCAGCTTCGCGATAGACATCGGAAGCCTCACAAATATGTACTCCTGCATTTTTGTATTCATCATCCGAAAATCCTGAACCCTCACCGGCTTTTGTCTCTACAATCAGTTTATGACCTGTTTTTACGAGGTCCGCACAATGTGCAGGAGTTAGGCCTACACGATTTTCAAGTGTTTTTATTTCTTTTGGAACTCCTATGACCATGGTAAATTCGTTTTTGCAAATATAATTAAGAGTATATAAAACAAAAGCCAACGAAATATCGCTGGCTTTTGTTTTTTCCTTACGGTATAGACCCTTACAGGTTTTTATTTTCCAAAAGGAACAGTATTTTTCTCTTCTTTCAATGGAGTAGGAGCTGAAAGACTTTCAACCACTTCACCTGAAAGGGTTACAGAAACATAAGGATTACTTGGATCGTTTGTGAAAATTGATACAATATCAGAGTTTTTTCCGTCAAAAGTTGGGTTGTAAGTTAGTTCAAGAACGGCAGACTTTCCAGGTGCAATGGTATCAGAAGCAAGCGTATGGCTTATGCAGCTGCATGCTGACTGAAAAGATGATAATGCCAGTGGAGATTTTCCTGTATTTTTAACAGTGAATTTTTGAGCTACTTTTTGTCCACGCTCGATTTTTCCAAAGCTGTGAGTGTTTTTGTCTATGGAAAATTTTGGAGCAGCTTTTAGTTCTTTTGGAGTTAATGCTGGTTTTGGCTCCTCTTTTTTTACAACTATACCTTTGATGTAAACGACTTTGGAACCTTCCGAAGCATTAGAGGTAATAGTAATGCTTTTGTTGAAAACACCTATCCTACCGGTGCTATTGTAGGAAGCTTTAATTGAACCTTTACCCCCAGGAGGAATTGGGTCTTTTGTCCAGGAAGGAGTAGTACATCCGCAAGATGCTCTCACGTCTGTTAATACAATCGGTGCATCTCCTGAGTTATCAAACTGAAATTCATATTCAGCCTGAACGCCTTCTTCCACGATACCAAAATCGTGTTTGTCTTCACTGGTAAATTTAAAAGCACCTTGTGCAAAAGCTCCTAGTGTCAGGAAAGAAAGGAAAGCTACAGAGGCAATTCTTTTTATCATTGGTTTATTCAATTTTAGATTAATCTGAAAAAATATATTTAGACCGTCCAAATATAAGTATTATGTGACAATTTTAATACCGATTTTTTATGTAGGAATATTTTATTTGACACGGAGTTTTTTCTGAATTTGTATTTTATTAGAAAATAATATATTTAATCGCAGTTTAACTATAAGAATAACAGTATGGTATAAATTAAAAAAGGTGTCCGTCGATTTCTTAATTTGATAGGTTAGTCCTTTTTATCTATTTTTGAACTTTAACGTAAGTTATTATATTAATTTAATTAGAAATATACTGTTTTTATAGTGAGCACCCAGGAAACCATAAATGACCTTACTTTAACCAAGGAGGAAATTCTTAATGATTACAGAATACTCTGTGAAAGTCGTCAGGCAAGTATTCTGGGTAGAAAAGAAGTTTTTGCTGGTAAGGCTAAATTTGGAATTTTCGGAACCGGAAAAGAATTGGCACAAATTGCCATGGCTAAATATTTCAGGTTTGGAGATTTCCGCTCAGGATATTATAGAGATCAGACTTTTATGATGGCTATAGATGAACTGAGTCTTGAGCAATATTACGCTCAACTTTATGCTCATACAGACATTGTTGCAGATCCTGCATCGGGAGGTCGACTTATGATTGGGCATTATGCCACCAGAAGTCTTGATAACAATGGCCACTGGAATGATCTCACCAAAATAAAAAATTCAAGTCCGGATATTTCACCTACAGGAGCCCAAATGCCGAGGCTTGTGGGGCTTGCCTATGCTTCAAAATTGTACAGGCTAAATCCGGAACTTAAAGATATAAAAGGATTTTCAAACAATGGGAACGAAGTAGCATTCGGAACCATAGGAAATGCAGCCACAGCTGAAGGTATTTTCTTCGAAGCTATCAATGCCGCCGGAGTGCTGCAAATACCAATGGTAGTTTCCATCTGGGATGATGGCTATGGTATTTCTGTACCTCAGGAATATCAGACCACTAAAGTCGATATCTCTAAAATGTTTGAAGGTTTCAAAAGGACTGAATCAGAAAGAGGTATTGAGATATTTAAGGTAAAAGGCTGGAATTATGAAGAGTTATGCCGTACTTATAGAGATGCTGCTCAGCTTGCGAGGGAGCATCATGTGCCTTCATTGGTTCACGTGGAAGAATTGGCTCAGCCTCTAGGCCATTCTACATCTGGTTCTCACGAAAGATATAAATCAAAAGAAAGACTGGCCTGGGAAGAGGAATTTGATTGCAATAAGAAATTTAAGGAGTGGATTCTTGAAAATTCAGTTGCTACCCTTCAGGAATTAAAAGATATAGAAGATATCGCTTTTGAAAAGGTAAAAAGAGCTCGCCAAAGTGCCTGGAACAGTTTTGTTGATTCCATGAAAGGGGATTTGGATGAAGCCCTTGCTTTAATTTATGAGGCATCTTCTCAAAGCACTCAAAAAGATGCCCTTCTTTCAATAAAAAATTCGCTTGAAAAAACACTGAATCCAATCAGAAGTGATGCGGTTAAAGCAGTAAAAAAAGCTTTAAAAGTACTTAGGTTTGAAGAAATTCCTGCTAGAACCAAATTGATTGCATGGGTTGAAAGGACATCAGAGGAAAATTTTCAAAGATATAGTTCTCACATTTTTAGTCATTCGGACCAGGCAGCGCTTAAAGTAAAAGAAATTAAACCTGAATATAAAGAAGACAGCCCGTTTGTGGATGGAAGAGAAGTTCTTCAGGCGAATTTTGAAGCCCTACTTCTAAAAGATCCCCGCATTTTTGCCTTTGGTGAAGATGTAGGTATGATTGGTGACGTAAATCAGGGTTTTGCAGGTTTACAGGAGAAGTTTGGAACTTTGAGAATTATGGATACAGGTATCCGAGAAACCTCAATTATTGGTCAGGGATTAGGCGCGGCCATGAGAGGATTGAGGCCAATTGCTGAAATTCAGTACCTGGATTATTTGCTATTTGCTATACAAACACTTTCTGATGATCTGGCTACTCTCCATTATAGAACAGTAGGAGGACAAAAAGCCCCAATGATTATCAGAACCAGAGGACACAGGCTTGAAGGTGTATGGCATTCCGGGTCTCCCATTAGCATGATTCTGGGAAGTTTAAGAGGTGTTTATCTGCTTGTCCCCAGAAATATGACGCAAGCAGCAGGTTTTTACAATACAATGTTAAAGTCAGATGATCCGGCTTTAATTATAGAAACGTTGAATGGTTACCGATTGAAGGAAAAAATGCCTTCAAATCTTGCTGAATTCACAGTTCCATTGGGTGTTCCGGAAGTGTTGAAAGAAGGAAGTGATGTTACTATTGTAACCTATGGAGCAATGTGTAAGATTTCTCTGGATGCAGCGGCACAACTGGAAGAAATGGGTATATCCGCAGAGGTGATAGACGTACAAAGCCTGATGCCATTTGATATTCATCACTTTATTGCTAAGTCTGTTAAAAAAACAAATCGGGTGATATTTACAGATGAAGATGTACCGGGAGGAGGAACTGCTTTTATGATGAAGGAGGTACTTGAAACGCAAAAGGCTTATCAATGGCTTGATTCAGCTCCAAGAACCCTGCCTGCCAAAGAACATCGTCCGGCTTATTCAAGTGATGGAGACTATTTCTCCAAACCTAATGCGGAAGAACTGGTGGATCTTGTATATGAGATGATGAATGAAGCAGATCCGGTTAAATATCCTTCATTATATTAATGAATCATTTGCGACTTAGTTGAATAGGGGAGGTTTCGGTCCAGTTGCTGTAATTTCCATCTTCATCCCGGATTTTAATCCTAAACTTGTATGTTCCTGAAGGCAAATCCGGAATTAGGTTAAAGACATTGGTGATGTTAGTTCCCTGGTTCAATACACCATCTATGGGCCCTTTTTTTCCAGTATTATTTAATGGAGGGAAACTGGAATTGAGAAAACTATATTCTGGATTCAGCTCGAAGCTATTAGTTGTTGTATTCAATATGTAGATTTCAGCAATAAAATTATGGGTTGCATTTTGCTCAATATTCCCCAGATTTCCATCGCCATCCTGAAAATTTATAGAAATTGAGAGAGAATCAATATAGGAACTACTGACAGGGTTATAAATATTAATTTTCTGGATCTTATTGAAGCTAATGGCAGGTACCTCTGAGTAATTTGGAGCTCTGTCGCAGGCAAATAACAGGCCCGTAATGAACAGAACAAGTGTGGTATATTTGAAAAGCAATTTCACTTTTTTACTATTTTAGATTCAATTTATTAATAATAATGGACTTCAAAGAAAGTTTTAAAAAAGATTTATTCAATATATCCAATCAAAACTTTAACGATAAGGCCATCCTTTTATTCAAATATCAGGCAAAACATAACCCGATTTATAAACAATATCTTGATCTTCTTGGAAAAGACCCCGACAAAGTCTCTTTAATTGAAGAAATCCCGTTTTTGCCGATTTTGTTTTTTAAGACTCAGGAAATAAAAACAGATATTTTTTCTGAAAAGCAGATTTTCTATAGCAGTGGCACTACCGGTTTGCAAACCAGTCGTCATTATGTAGCTGATCCTGAATTTTATTTGAAAAATTGCGAGGAGATTTTTAGAAAATTTTACGGCAATCTTTCTGATTTTATCGTATTGGCTTTATTACCTTCTTATCAGCAGAATCCGGGATCTTCCCTGATTTATATGGTAAATCATTTTATCAAACAGTCTGGTAATTTACTTTCAGGCTTCGTTACCGAAAATACGCTTTTGGATAACCTTCAGAAATATAAAGAAAGCCCTGCAAGAAAATTATTGATAGGGGTTTCTTATGCTCTCTGGGATTTGGCTGAAAATGAACATCCCGATTTGTCAGATTTTATCGTTATGGAGACAGGCGGCATGAAGGGCAGAAGGGAGGAGCTGGTCCGGGATGAATTACATCAGATTCTGAAAAGTGGTTTGAATATAAAAAATGTTCATTCAGAGTATGGGATGACAGAACTTTTATCTCAAGCTTACTCGGCAGGAAATGGTTTTTTTTTAGGTCCTGATTGGTTCAAAATCCTATTGCGGGATATCAATGATCCATTGACTATAGGATCGGGAAGATCGTCTGGTGGAATTAATATTATTGATTTAGCCAATGTAGATTCTTGTGCATTTATTGAAACTCAGGATCTTGGGAAAATTTCAGATGATAAAAACTTTGAGGTTCTTGGCAGGTTTGATAATTCCGATATTAGAGGATGCAATTTGCTCTACTTGACCTAGTCTTTGAAAAGTTCAAAATTAAATCGAAATGATTTAATTTTATTTGCTGTTTATTTTAATTATTGAAAATGAATAATTAATTTTGTTAAGAATCAGGTACTAATTTAAAATTAAACACTTTATGAAAAAGTATTCACTAGTTGTATTTTCTTTCGTGCTTTTGCTAGCTTCTGCTTGCGCAACACACAGAACTTGCCCGACCTACACTAAAGAAGTTAAAAAATCAGCTTCTGTAGCGAAAATTTAATCTGGATTTTTTTAAAACGATTCTGACTTTATTTAAAGGGAATCATCGAGTTTAGATTTAGAAATATTCGGTTTTGTTGATAAAAAAGAAAGCTTCCTTAATTTTAAGGAAGCTTTCTTTTTTATCCGAATATTCATTATTTATTAGCGTATTTTTGAGCATCTTCAAGGGAAATCAAGGAATCACTCATTATTATCAATCTTTCCACCACATTTTTCAATTCTCGTATATTTCCTGGCCATTCCAAAGTTTGAAGATAAGCTACAGCCTTTGGGTCGATTTTTTTAGGAGTGGTTTTATATTCGTCAGCCGTTTCCCCTATAAACTTTTCAATTAGAAGTGGGATATCTTCTCTACGCTCATTCAAAGGAGGGACTTGGATAAGAATAACCCCAAGGCGATGGTATAAATCTTCTCTGAATCGGTTTTCTTCTATTTCTTTCAGAATATTCTTGTTTGTTGCTGCAACGATCCGGACATCTACTTTAATTTCCTTTTCTCCACCAACTCTGGTAATCTTATTTTCCTGCAAAGCTCTCAATACTTTAGCTTGAGCAGAAAGACTCATATCTCCTATCTCATCCAGAAAGAGGGTGCCTCCGCTAGCCTGTTCAAATTTTCCGATTCTTTGCTTGATGGCAGAAGTAAAAGATCCTTTTTCGTGTCCGAAAAGCTCACTTTCTATCAACTCTCCAGGTATTGCAGCACAATTGACTTCAACCATTGGTCCCGCAGCTCGGTTGCTTTTGGCATGAAGCCACTTGGCTACCAGCTCTTTTCCCGAACCATTGGGGCCGGTTACAAAAACCCTAGCATCTGTTGGTGCAACTTTTTCTATGGTTTTTCTCACATCTTCAATAGCAGGTGATTTTCCAAGTATGTCAAAGGTTTTATTGATTTTCTTTTTAAGAACTTTTGTTTCAGAAACCAGACTTGATTTGTCAAGAGCATTTCTTACCGATACAAGCAGTCGGTTTAGATCCGGTGGTTTCTGAATAAAATCAAACGCGCCTTTTTTGGTAGCCTCTACAGCTGTTTCAATACTCCCATGTGCAGACACCATAATGAATTGGGTATCTTTTCCAAGTTCAAGAGCTTTTTCAAGCACTTCCATACCATCCATTTTAGGCATTTTGATATCACAAAGTACCAAGTCATAATTGTTTTTCTCAATTAAAGCCATCCCTTCTTCTCCGTCTTTTGCTTCGTCTACTTGGTATTTTTCAAACTCCAGAATTTCTTTGAGAGTGCTTCTGATGCTTCTTTCGTCATCTATAATGAGAATATGAGCCATGTTGGTGCTGTTGTTCGGTTTTTAAGGTTAAATAAAAAAATGCAAGCCGTTAAGCCGGGTTCTGTCGTGTCTTATCATTTATCTGGTCCCGAAGTCGCCTCCGGGAATCAAACGACCTACCCATTCCGCCATTCCGGTATCCGGAATCAGAGCGAGCAACTCTGCTGTAGACGGAACCTATTTGGTCTTTCAACCCATAAGGTTTACCCCAATTTTACATCGCTGCAAAACGAGTGAGCTCTTACCTCACTTTTTCACCCTTACCTTTTATAAGGCGGTAATTTTCTGTGGCACTATCTGTCCCTTCATAAAACTATGAAAAGCCTTCCCGTTAGGAAGTATGGTGCTCTCTGTTGCCCGGACTTTCCTCCCCCCAAAATCGGGAAGCGATAAGATGGCTTGCATTCAATGCAAATGTAAATCTGATTTTGCAATCCCCAAAAGCTTTCTGGTTTTAGTTAATTTTTACCAGAGTTGCTCCGTAACCAAACTTTTCTTTTTTTGCATCTTTGAAATAGGCAATGCCTTTGGTCTTGCTTAAAATTTCCTGAATTTTTAATTTTAGGATACCATTGCCGACACCATGAATAAAAGTGATTTCATCCATGCCTGACGCAATTGCATTATCCAGATTTTTCTGAAAATGCTTGACCTGAATTTCCAGCATTTCGCTGTTGCTTAATTTCAGATGATCTGAAGTTAGCTTTTCAATATGAAGGTCGATTTCAGCCGCAGGTCTGGAAATTTCTTTAACCTCTTGAGGAGCGGAGTACATTTCCTGAACAAGCTTTTCCTTATTTATAGGTGTCTGTTTATCATCTATTTTAAATAGATAGCCTTGTTCATTTACAATGGGGAGAAGCTTTTTGTTTTTATAAAAAGTTGAGGCTTTAATACTCAGTTTTCTGACCAATGGTTCTTTGTAGACGGTTCTTCCAAAACTGAAATACAAGCACTGCGTTATCCATGATGGCCATGAGTCAAAATCTTTTACAGTTGCTTCTCCAACTTTGATATGAGCTTTTGATTTCAGGTTTCCAGTACTGATACCGACATAGTTTTCTTCGGCCAGACTACCGAATGTAAATGAAATATCAAGATCGGTTTCGTTGATAAGCTGAATGGAATAAATTCTGTCATTAAAGGGAACAAATGCGAGATAAATACCATCTGTTTTAAGCCTTTCAGGAGCTATTTCCTGCCCGGGTTCTTCCGTTGCTATAAAGCTTTCTGCTGAAGCAACCACCACAAGCTCTTTAATTAATGCGGGTATAAGAAATCCATCCTGAATCTCTACTTCAACATCTCTGGAACTGATGATTCTTCTGACAATTCCTTCTTCTTTCCCATGTATAAATCTGACCTTATCTCCCGGTTTCATAATTTTTAAAAGTAAATAGGATGAAATTTAAATCCTTTTCTGCTGTATTCCAAAGCCGGCGCAGGAACATGCAATATGTTTAAACCATAATCAAAAATGAAATTCAACACTTTGCTTCTGGTTCTTATTTTGGTAAAATCTATGTCAAGACTTAGATAATACTGCCTGTAAGGGTCATACCCAGCCGATTTGTTCTGAATGTCATGAGCATAAATCATATTTTCTGCACTATAACCTAAAGATACATTCAGCCATTTGGGGAATCGACTTTCTTTATTTGGAAGAAATGAAAGTATGTTAAAAGAAAGCCAGTAAGTTTGACCGTTATAGTCTTTTAGTAATTGTTCGTTAAACGTCTTTCCTAAGACGTTAGGCCTTTCCTTTGCAAATTGGGTTTTGTGAAAAGAAAATTTTGGCTGAATTCTAAGCTCATCCCAAAGGAGATATTGTCCAATTACAAGTGCAGAACCTGAAGCGTTGGCTGCAACATCTGTCCACGAAAAGCCATATTCGGGTGAATAAGCGTCAAGAAATTCTATAGGAGTCTGAAATACAAATCCTGCCAAACCTCCAATGATATAGGCTTTTTTCTTGGGTACACCACTCCATTTCAGTACATCAACAGCAAAACGACTTTCATGAAACGAAGTAGTAGCGTGGCCCAGCTTATCCATCTGTTTCCATTCGTCAGAGTCGTCAAAAAAATGGAAAGAACTTCTGGGATTGTTTTTATACCATACCTCATTAAGGCCGATCATACTTGCCGTATATAATCCTACAACGCCTGAAGCTATAGGAATCAGCCTTTTTTTATTTATTGCAGAGATTGTATCCTGCGCCTTGGATGCAAAAGTTATAAAAGAGATAAAAAATAAGATAATGATTCTCATGGAGCTTCTGCTTCGGCTTCGTCATCTTCCTTATGAGGAGTAACAGTAGTATTAAGTGTGTTATTGTTTTTTTTCTCTTCCTCTTCCTGTTCCCTTTTTTTCTCCTCAGCCAGCTCTTGTTCGAATTTTTTTCTTTCTTCTTCCAGGTCAAAAGTTATGGTATCTCTCTTAGGTTTTTCTTTTTTGCCGAAAAGTTCCTTCAGATTATTAAATCCCTGAGTATGCATGATACTGAAACCAGCAGAAGTATTGTTGATATTGTTTGATGCAACTGAGTTCAGGAGCGCATTATTATTATTTTTATTGTATAGCTTCAATCTCAATCTTCCATCCTGGCTAAGAAGATATTCAATAGTCCATTCACCTGCAATACTGGAGAAATTATTCTGATTGTTGCTTTGAGTGTTTTGATAGCTTCCATCACGGGATATTCTAAGTCGACCTTCCAGCATGGTGTAACTGAATCGTAACATAAAGGTGTTCATTGCATTGAGGTCAATATCTACCTGCAAATTTTTATCGAGCTGAGAAAGCCAACTGCTTAGCTGGTTGGATAGAAGTTCACTCAGGTTGCCACTTGAGCCGCCAATACCATTAAAAGAACCATCCTGAGCAGAGAAGCTTTTTAGAATAAGTAAGCTGAAAACCTGCTTATTTAATTCCTGCTCATTGGTTTTAATTTTGGACTCAAATTCTATGACATCTTCCACCATTTTTGGGTCAGACTTCAGGATGTCAACATCAAGATTGATACGAGGAGACATTAAATCACCTTCAATACCCATTAATACATCTACCGGATACCTTGTTTTAAATTCAGGATTCTTTCTTACCCTTCCTGTATCAATAAGAGGAGCAAGGGAAACATTTTGCCTATAGGCTGCCCTAATATCAAGCAACCCCTTATAAGGATCTCCAGTCCAGGAAATACTGCTATTGGGGAGCAAGTTGAACTCTTTGCTGATAATATTTGCAAGGGAGAAGTTGTAGGTACCCGTTTTGATTCTGTAGTTTCCAAACATGTTAAAATCACCACGGGTATCAATGCTCATTTTTATATTTCCAGATCCATTTCCTTTAAGTTTGTCACCTGCTTTTTTATCAAAAATAATTTCAATATTCGCATCGGTAGTCATATCGAAGTTAAAATCAAGTGTTATCCCTGATAAATCAACAGTTTCTTTGGTAATGGCAGCTTTACTTTTGGAAGTTGTAAAGGTAATATAACTTTGTTCTTCGACGGTGGAGTATTCTGTCATTGGAATATGAATATCAGTACCTTTTTGAGATCTGGCATTAGCTGTTATCTTAAGATCTGAAAAAGCGCCCAGAATTTCCAGATTTCCGCTTACAATTGCCTTGCCATAGAATAATTCATTGTCTTTTTCTGTAGTATTCAATACACATACATTATTCAGGTATCCTTTAAGGTTTACCACGAATTTCCTGAAATTGTCATGAAAAATACCCCCATCTAAAACGGCGTTATTTCCTTCTGAGTCTTTTAATTTTAGTCTTTTGAATCCAATAAGGTTTTCGTCGAAATAGACATTGTCAGAGAAATAATAAGTTGTGCCCAAGTAATCTACTTTGAATTTTCCATTCTGAACATTGCCAGTGCCTTTTAATACAATGTTTTTTAATGATCCTCCAATAGTGAAATCCCCTGTGATTTTACCAGACACTTCAGAAATTACACCTTTGAATATCGGATTAAGAAGATCCAAATCTGCTTTATCTAATTCAGCAAAGAGATTCAGCTTTTCGCTTTCTCCGTTTTTTCCTGGTTGAATATTTCCTTTTACATTAATTATGATGTTGCTCAAACGTTCCACTTCCACATCAAGGTCCAGAACGCTTTTTTCAGTGTTCCATGAAGATGTACCGATGATATTTCCTACAAGGAAATTATTCACATGGAAATTATTTATGAATAAACTGCTGCCAAGGTTAGGGTTGTTGAAAATATCATGAATATTAACTGATCCGGTAAGTACACCTTTTAATGAAACGTCTGTCAGCAATGGGTTTATGGTTTCCAACTGAAAATCTATAACTTTAAGAAAAGCCTCGTCAGAAGGCTCTTGCGATAAAGTCCCATCCAGGCTTACGGTTTGTTTATTGTTGGATACTGTAAAATTTTCAAAAAGGACCTTTTCTGAATTGAATGAAATAGAGTTAGAAGGATCAATTGTCCATTTTTTATTTAGAAGATTCAGGAATGAATTATTATTAAGGTTTACAACTCTGTAATCTTCATTGAAGTCAAGATTTCCTGCCAGTTTAGCAGAATTGTTGCTGCCTTTTTGTGCAATCTGCGATGTGAAGTTTACTCTGGTCCCATTCCAGATACCCTCAACTTGAAGGTTCTTGGTAGGGGTAAAAGATTTAAGAATCTGTTCATCCGATTTTACAAAGAACATCGCCAACACATTACTGCTGTCTGATAGTTTGGAAGCGGAGATTTGTGCTTCTGTTTTTAATAGCTCATATTCATTGTAATACAACGTATCAATTTTAGTATATAAGTTTAGGATACTTGAGTAACCGGAAGTGAAATCCCCTTCAATGTTAACACCAGGAGATAAATAAAGCTTAGGAAGATATATTGCTAAAATAGCATTGATATCTGTGAGATTGATTTTAAAATCAAGATGGTACTTGTCATACGATTTCTTCTTGTTAGCATAATATTTATCAAGCTCACTTTTTTTGTTCCGAGCAGTCATTTCATATTCATGCCACAGAGTTTCAATATTTGAAGCCAATGTAGTGAAGTTAAAATTGCCTTCTGCCTGTATACTTGCCAAGTCGGATTTTACTGAGAAATTCCTTATGCTATCTGTTTTTGAGCTGAGTATTTGCATGGAGTCCAGAAATACTTCTTTGTTTTTATAGACCAGATAGCTATTTCTGAAAATTGCTTTACCAAATATTTCATCCAATGTCATTCCTGTGAAATTAAAATCAGCTTCAGTCTTCACGAAAGTCTCTATTGGAGATAGGTTTAATGCTTTCAGGTTTGCTTTTTCCAGATTCGCCTGAATATTAAAATGATTATTGTTTTTGTTCAGATCAACTTCTCCATTAACGGAGAGTACAATATTACTGTCTTTTATGGCTACTGCTCCACTAAAGAACTGCTTACTAAGAGTGGCAGTTGTAGTGATATTTTTATAATTGTAATTGTTTACACCAATCCTGTGAACTTTTCCATTGATAAAAACTTCTGCATCATCTAGAGTAAAGCCTTTGCCTTCAATAGTCCCTTCCATGTCCAGCAACTGAACTTTATTTTCATATCCTACAAGCTTACCAAGATTGAATGACTTTGTAATCAGGCTTCCCTTGTAATGGGCTTTAGGGTGTGTGTTCTCCTGAATCTTCAAATTGATGTCAGACTCAACCATACCCAGTCCGGTAGTAAAATTACCCTTTGCTACAAAGTCATTTAGGAAACCGGTGAATATTCCATGTCCTTTTATTTTGCCCAGTTTTTTAAGGAAATTAGCGGCTTCATCGCCCACATATTGCTGAATGTCAGCAGCAGTAATGTCTGTTTCCTTAAAATTAAGATCCATAAAAGTTTTATCCAGTTCGGGTAAACCATCAAACTTGGTTTTACCTTTCATTCTGCTCCTGTTACCAAATTGCAGATCAAAATTGCTGACGGAAAAATTAATGACCTTTCCTTTAAATTTCCCGGAAAGTGTATAAATGTCATTAAAGTCTTGCAGGTCTGGGGCGAAATGAGAAAGGTTTCTGCTCGTGATCACTGATTGTTTGATATTACCTGTCATGACAATCTTTTCATTAAAATCTCCCAGATCGTCTATAGTGTTGTAGTCAAATCTGACATAATCTTTTACAATACTTTCCCCAATTTCGGCATAGAGGTCTTTAAACTCCATGTTTCTTTTGGTAAAGGTAAAGAGCGTTATGAGCTGGTGAACATTCAGTTTGGTTTGTCTGTCATTAGTGCTTAAGCGATGTACATTTATCTGAACAGTATCCTTAAAGAATTTAAGTTTAGTAGCATCAGCAGAAATATCAGTGAGTGCAAAATGATAATAATCGTATCCGTATGTAATTTTGTCCTTTCTGAAATCATGGTAAGAAAAAAGCATGTTTTCTACATTGACAGCTTCGATTACAAAAGGAGCAGATTGTGTTGCTGATGTATCAGAGGAAGCTGAAAGGTCCTGGATAGCAGCCACAAAGTCGGAAATATTAATGCCTCCATCTGTATATCTGAATACTTCAACTTTCCCGTTTGCCAGACTTATTTTGTCTATGGCTACTTTACCATAAAGGAGATTTAGGAAATTCAGATCAACTTTTGCATAGCCTACAGAGATCATTTTACCATTATGAGTATCATTTACCTCCAGCCCTTCCAGGATAATCTTGTCAAACCAATTGATGTCGACGTATTTTACCGAAATAGGATAATGCAGTTTTTCTGAAAGATAGGCAGATGCCTTATTGACGGCCCAGGTTTGTACTTTTGGGGAGCGAATGGCAAAAAGCAATCCCACCAGCAAAAGGATAATACCTAATGCAGTAAATGAGATGGTTTTTGTTAACCTTTTAAAAAAAATCAGGTATTTTCGCCTTTTATTCAAAATTTACAAATGGGTCCTTATATTTTAGCAATAGAATCATCCTGTGACGAAACCGCCGCTTCGGTAATTGGCAACGGTAAAATTCTTTCAAATATTGTTGCAACGCAAGATGTTCATATTAAATATGGCGGTATTGTTCCTGAGCTTGCCTCAAGAGCTCACCAACAAAATATAATTCCAGTTGTCGATCAGGCATTGCTAAAAGCAAATATAACAAAATCCATGCTAAATGCAGTTGCTGTAACAAAAGGCCCAGGTCTTTTAGGATCTTTACTGGTTGGAATTTCTTTTGCAAAGTCATTTGCTTTGGGCTTAGGAATACCCCTTATTGAAGTGAACCATATGCAAGCTCATATATTGTCACATTTTATAGATGAACCAAAACCTGAATTTCCATTTATTTGTCTGACAGTCAGTGGAGGACATACTCAAATAGTTTTGGTTAAAGATTATCTTGAAATGGAGATTCTGGGAGAAACACAGGATGATGCGGTAGGAGAGGCATTCGATAAATCAGCTAAGTTGCTGGGACTTCCATATCCTGGAGGGCCTTTGATTGATAAATATGCTCAGGAAGGAAACCCCCAGGCTTACTCTTTTCCGAAAGTAGATACTCCAGGCTTGAATTTTTCTTTTAGTGGGATAAAAACTGCAATTCTTTATTTTCTTCAAAATAATACAATGAAGGATGAACAGTTTATTGCTAAAAATCTTAATGATATCTGTGCAAGTATTCAATATACTCTAATTGATATACTTATGAGAAAACTCAGGAAAGCAGTGCAGGAAACAGGAATCAAAGAAGTGGCAATTGCCGGTGGCGTATCGGCAAATAAAGGATTGAGAAAAGAGCTTGAAACAGAGGCTCAGACAAAAGGTTGGAAAGTGTACGTTCCTGATTTTCAGTATTGCACAGATAATGCCGCAATGATTGCAATGGCAGCACACTTCAAATATGTAAAAGGAGATTTTAGTAATCAGGCATTAGTACCTGATCCAAGAATGAATTTTTAAAAGATGGCAGCAAAGGAAAAAATATCGTCAGATATCAATATCAGAAATAAAAAGGCAGGTTTCGAATTTCAGTTTCTTGAAAATTTTACTGCTGGAATGGTTCTAAGAGGAACTGAAATTAAAGCTATCCGGCAGGGGAAAGTTAATTTTCAGGATGCCTTCTGTTTTTTTAGGGGAAATGAATTGTATGTCAAGAATATGCATATCTCAATTTATACAGAAGGAAGTTACTACAATCATGAACCATTAAGGGACAGAAAGCTGTTGCTCAACAAAAAAGAATTGAGGAAATTACTTATCAAAGGTGATGAAAAAGGGCTCACAATTATACCCGTCCGGTTGTTTGTGAATGACAGAGGATTTGCCAAATTGGAAATAGCTTTAGGTAAAGGGAAAAAACTCTACGACAAGCGAGAAGATATTAAGGCAAAAGATGTTAGGAGAGAACTTGAAAGAGATCGTTATTAATGATAAGTTTATTTTTTTATATTTAAGCTGAAAAAAATTATATAAATAATGCATCAAGAGCCTTTATTGGAAATTTACGGAGTCTGTAATCTAAGTGTAGTGCCTGTTAAAATAGAACCATCCGACAAAAGTGAAATCGGAACGCAACTTCTGTTTGGAGAACTTTTTACGATATTGAATAAGTCACAAGATGGAAAATGGGTCTACATAGAAATCGTTCAGGATCAGTATAAAGGCTGGATTGATTCAAAGCAGTATGAACCTGTAAGCAAGGAGTATTTCACTGAATTTCAAAAATTACAGTGGCCAGTTTGTAAGGATGTAATGGGTGTGATTCAGGGAAATGGGAAGTATTTTCCTATCTTGATGGGAAGCACTTTGCCTTTTTATAATAATGGAACAGTAATAATCGGAAAAAATATTCTCCGGTTCGACGGTGAAGCTCAGTTTATTAACCATACTCCAGATCTGAAATTTCTTGAGCGCACGGCCAAATTTTATTTGTCAGCGCCTTATTTATGGGGAGGTAAGTCTCATTTTGGAATAGACTGTTCTGGTTTTACCCAACAGGTAATGAGGTTCTGTGGAAAGCAACTGCCAAGAGATGCATATCAGCAAGCTGAATGTGGTTTTAAAAAGCCTTATTCTGAGCGTCTTCCAGGAGACCTGGCATTTTTTCATAATGCACATGGAACAGTTGTTCACGTAGGTATTTTACTTGATCAGAATTTGATCATCCATGCTTCGGGTGAAGTAAGGATAGACGCGCTGGACGAAAATGGAATTTTCAATAAGGAGAAAAATACCTATACTCATAAGCTTTCCTCCATCAATCAAATCTTTTAACTAAATAAGCATTAGCCATTGAAAAATCCGGAAATCAATAAAATCAGTCACTCAGTTGTAATTTCTCATGATTATACGGACTTTTTTTAATGCTTAATCCCGTTAAAAATCAGAGAATTTAGAATTTTAAGAAATTTTCTTACCTTTGCACTCCGTTTTTAGAGAAAAATATTCTGTTGAAAGGCGGATAAATATTTTATGTTAAACCAAAATTTCAGTCGGACTGCCCGACGGCTGATGTAAATAGGGCAGACTATTAATTATTATGGCAAAACCAAAAGAAGATTTTAACTGGGAAAGCTTTGATACCAAAGGTTTCGGTTCAGGTTATGATGCTAAGAAAAGAGCAGAATTAGAAGCTCTTTACGAAGGTACTATTACCCAGGTAAATGAGAAAGAAGTTGTTAAAGGTACTGTTGTAGGTATCACAGACAGAGATGTGATCCTTAATATTGGCTTTAAATCAGACGGATTAGTTCCATTATCAGAGTTTCGTGATCTTGAAGATCTGAAAGTAGGACAAGAAGTAGAAGTGTTCGTTGAAGATCAGGAAGATGCTCAAGGACAGCTTATCTTATCAAGAAGAAAAGCTAAAATCGTTCAGGCTTGGAGCAATATTCAAAAAGCACTTGATAACGATATCGTTATCGAAGGAATTGTTAAAAGAAGAACTAAAGGTGGTCTTATCCTTGATATCTTCGGTGTTGAAGCTTTCCTTCCAGGTTCTCAGATTGACGTGAAGCCAATCAGAGATTTTGATGTGTTTGTTGGTAAGAAAATGGAGGTAAAAGTTGTAAAAATCAACTATACCAACGATAACGTAGTTGTTTCTCACAAAGTACTTATCGAGAAAGATATTGAGAAGCAAAAAGCTGAGATCCTTAACAACCTAGAAAAAGGTCAAGTACTTGAAGGTGTTATCAAGAATATGACAAACTTCGGTGTGTTCATTGATCTTGGAGGCGTTGACGGATTATTGCACATCACAGATATTTCATGGGGTAGAATCAATCATCCTGAAGAAGTTCTTAAACTTGATCAGAAAGTTAATGTTGTTGTACTTGACTTTGATGATGAGAAGAAGAGAATTTCTCTTGGTATGAAACAACTTACATCTCATCCTTGGGATTCACTTCCTGAAACTATTCAGGTTGGTTCTAAAGTTAAAGGTAAAATTGTGAACGTTGCAGATTATGGTGCATTCCTTGAAATCCTTGCAGGAGTTGAAGGTCTGATCCACGTTTCTGAAATGTCATGGTCTCAGCATTTGAGAAATCCACAAGATTTCATCAAAGTTGGTGATGAGCTAGAGGCTGTTGTTCTTACTCTTGATAGAGAAGAAAGAAAAATGTCTCTTGGTATCAAACAATTAACTGAAGATCCTTGGACTAAACAAGATGTACTTACTAAGTATGCTGTTGGTTCTAAGCATTCAGGAGTTGTAAGAAACCTTACAAACTTCGGTCTGTTTATTGAGCTTGAAGAAGGCATCGATGGACTGGTGCACGTAAGTGACCTAAGCTGGACTAAGAAAATCAAACATCCTTCCGAATTTGTTAAAGTAGGAGATAAACTTGATGTTGTAGTTCTTGAGCTAGATGCTGAAAACAGAAGACTTGCTTTAGGACACAAACAACTTGAAGAAAATCCTTGGAATACATTCGAAACAATCTTCACTGTAGGTTCTTCTCACAAAGCAACTATCATTCAGAAAAATGATAAAGGAGCTGTTCTTGAGTTACCTTACGGAATCGAAGGATTCTCAAGTGCAAAAAATCTTGTAAAACAAGATGGTAAAACAGCAGAAGTTGGAGAAAGCTTAGATTTCAAAGTTCTTGAGTTCTCTAAAGATGAGAAGAGAATCGTTTTATCTCATACAAGAGTTCATTCTGCAGCAGAACAAGCTGAAGAAGCTAAAGAAGTTAAGAAAACTGCAAAAGCAAAAGCTCCTGCAAAAGCATCTTTACCTGAAGTTGAGAAATCAACACTTGGAGATTTAGAAGCACTTTCTGATCTTAAGAAGCAAATGAATAAAGACGAAGCTACTGCAGAGAAAAAAGCTAAAGCTAAGAAAAAAGAAGACGGAGAATAATTCTCTTTCATAAATAGAAATGCTCGTGAGAGCATTTCTATTTTATAATAAAATGTTATTTTTTTTTGAAGTTATAAGTATTTATTATAAGTTTACATCACCAAGATATGGTTCTGTGGCCGAGTGGCTAGGCAGAGGTCTGCAAAACCTTTTACAGCGGTTCGAATCCGCTCGGAACCTCAAAAAAGCCCTTAGTTTACTAGGGGCTTTTTAATTTTTATCTGATAATATTTTTTATAGACCAATTGTCAGTAAAATCATATAAACAATACTAATGTCTCTTTTAAAATTTCTGAAAATATTTATCATATTAATTAAATTGTTACGTATTAAACAGATACTAAAAAAATCTTTTCAATGTTTACTCAATATAGACTGAAGGTTATCCTAGTCCTTCTTCTGTTGTTTTTTCATTTTAATATAAATGCTCAGAACAATAAGAAGGAAGTAAGGAGATTATCTGACGAGGCCGCTAATTTTTTCAGAATTGGTAAGTCTGGCGATCAGGAAGCATTTATAAAAGCTTTGAATTTATTTTTAATAGCAGATAGTTTACAGCCTGATGATCCCGAAATTTCATATTCAGTGGGACTATGCTATAATCACACAGATCAGAAGCTAAAAGCTTTGCCATATCTGGAAAAAGCTAAAACTGGAGGAGTAAAATATCCTGACCTTGATTATTATCTTGCTGTTTCTTATCACCTTGCTCATAGATTTCAAGAGGCCATAGTATTATTGAACACTTACAAAAAAAATGTTCCTTCTGATAAGCAAATTGCTGATAGACTCATATCTAATTGTGAGAATGGAATTGAATTGGTGAAAACTCCCAAAGAAGTAAAAATTACGAATCTTGGTCCGAATGTCAATTCGAAATTTCCGGATTATCATCCTTCTATTTCTGCAGACGAAAGTACAATCATCTACATATCCCGCAGAGACAGCACTACAGGAGGTCAGATAGATATTCAGGACAATAAATTTTTTGAGGATATATACATCTCTAATAAAGTAAACGGAGAATGGACTAAACCACAGGATTTGGGAAATGGCATCAATACTGCGTCTCATGATGGTTCTGTAGGTCTTTCTGCAGATGGTCAGGAATTATTTATCTACAGATGGTCTAAAGAAAATCACGGTGATTTGTTTGTCAGTGATCTAATGGGAACAGAATGGTCTGCACCACGCAATATTGGCAGTAATATCAATACCAAAGCCTGGGAGTCAGATATGAGTATTACTCCGGATAAGAAAATAATATTCTTTACCAGTGATAGAGCAGGAGAGGGGGGGCGTGATATTTACATGGCGAGAAAATTACCTAATGGCGAGTATGCCAAACCAATTAATCTAGGACCTAAGATAAATACAAAGTTTGATGAAGATGCTCCTTTCATTCACCCGGATGGAAAAACACTGTATTTCAGTTCTAAGGGACATAAATCAATGGGGGGATATGATATTTTTTCTTGTACTATAAATCTAGAAACAGCTACTATTCTTACTGAGCCAGTGAATGTAGGGTATCCTATTAATACTGCTGATGATGATGTTTTCTTCGTATGGTCTGCTGATAATAAGAGAGCTTATTTTGCATCTGAAAGAGAGGGAGGGTACGGAGAAAAAGATATTTATATGCTGGAGAGAGCAGATGTTGAAGCTGCACTGGTTGTGTTAAAAGGTAAGATACTGAACTGTAATTTGAATAATCCGGTTACAGGAAAGATTACCGTTACAGACAATACAACACAACAAGTTATAGGTATCTATACACCTAACTCAAGTACAGGTAATTATATAGTTATTCTTCCTGCAGGAAAAAACTATGGGGTAAGCGTTGAAGCACCTGGTTATGTCTTTTATTCAAAGAATATTGATATACCATTTCTCGAGCATTATCAGGAAATCGATGATCAGATTTGTATGGAACAACTGAAGAAAGGAACCAAAATTGTCTTAAGAAACGTCTTCTTCGATGTTGATAAAGCAACGCTTCGGAAGGAGTCTGAAGCTGAATTGGAGAGGCTGGTAGAGCTATTGAATAATAATAAGAGTATTAAAATATTAATTTCCGGTCACACTGATAGTGATGGAAATGATGACCATAATTTAAGATTGTCTGATGCACGTGCCAAAGCTGTTGTAGATTATCTTATAAGTAAAAGTATTGCAGGTTCAAGACTAACATCTAAAGGATTCGGAGAAACCAAGCCTATTATGGCTAATGATACTCCTGAGAATAAACAAATGAACCGCAGAACTGAAATAGAAATTATAGAATAATATAGTTATTCAGATTATCAGATCCTTCAAAGAGGTTGCTTCAGCAACCTCTTTTTTTTATAACCAGTTAAGATGTTTCCAGATGCAAAATAAAGCCATATTTATCTGGCGAATTTCTTTCAATCAATTGAAAGCATATTGGAAGTGATTTAACATTTAAGATTTCTAAAGCATAGATTCCGATGACTAAAAGATGAATGAATTGCAGGAAAGAAAACATTTAAAGAAATATGCAAGAATTATTTAAGGTTGAATTATTGAGTTATTCTTAATTGAAAAAAAGTATTAGAGCGGAACAAGTGAGTGGCTGTGCCTTGAAGGTAATTGATGTGGATCTTAACAATAGATGGGATAGGTTGTTAATTTATTTAGTGTGAATAAAATAGACCTTAAGGAATTTTCCTTAAGGTCTATTTTATTTTATTGAAATTGACTAGAATGATGGACAAGGCAACCTCTTCATAATTTTTTTCTTGTGCTTCTTGGGGAAAACATAAGTTAGATTAAATTCATGAGAACCGCCAGTACCCGCTCTTGCCAGCCTTGATACTGTAAGGTCATAGCTATATCCGATTCTGATCGTTTCACCTTTCCATCCGACAAAACCAATAATAGATTCATTATTTTGGATTCTATGTTCATATCTTTTAACTGGAATGCCCCTATACCAGAAACCTACCAAGAATTCATTTACAGCTCCATACAATCCAAGATCCAATTGGTCAGATTTTCCTTGCCATTTGTATTGAAAAGTGGGGGTTACACTGACTTCTTCTTTGTCGTGTTGCATAGATACCCTTTGAAACAAAACGTATTTGTAACCACTGACTATAGAATATTGGGTAGGAAGAGTACTTACATTAGCACCTCCATCAAATGATTGGTTCGGAGTGTTAACGTGATGCCCTGCAAATCCTAACCAGAATTCCTTGGTGTATAAAACACCACCTGCAGAAAGGTCCGCATAGGCTTTTGCTCTATTTAATAAATCCTGAGGATCTGTTCCACTGACAAGACCTTGGGTATTATTGAATTGATGAGGAAATCTAAGTTCTGCATAATTAAGAAATCTTGAAACATAAGCTGCTTCAAGTCCTGGCTTAAAGGTCCAGGTTCGGTTTATATTGACCTCATAAGAATACATTATATGTACTTCTGTACTGCTTATCTGTCCGCCGCCCTGGTTGTCCTGCAAAAACATAAGTCCTAAACCGCTTTTGTATTTGGAGAAGTATGTGTCACCGGTTAAAACGGAAGTAGTGTATTTTGCATCAAGTTTTGGCCATTGTAATCTCTGATGAAAACTGACCCTTGTTCTATGTAATGATCCTGCAAAGCCTGGATTCATGTACAATGGTACATTATAGAATTGAGAAAATTGGATATCCTGAGATTTTAACTGAAATGTATTCAAGATCAGTGTAATCAGTATAATGCTCTTTATGTAAACCTTCATATTCTAAAGTTTAAAAAAAGTGTGATTAGTACAGTTCAAAAGAAGTGTCAGGTTTATTTACATTATTGTATTTTTTGTTTCTGTTGAGGTTCTTCAAATTGGAAGCCTGTTGTTTCTTATACTGAGCAGAAGATGAATTTTTCTTTCCTTTATTGTTAGTATATACATCATCTACTTTATGATAAAACTTTTTGCTCTTATGATATTTATTGGAACGGTATGAAGCCCTGACCTTTTTCGTTTTAGGTTCTTTTTTAGTCTCTTCACCGACATTAATATTTATGCATGAATAAAGAAGCATACAAGAGGTTATCAGCAATAATGTGCGAGCTATCATAAGCATAAAAAACTGAATACTAGTTAGGATACGGGTATTAGATGCCTATGGTTGTTTAAATTTTAGGAAGCATAAGGAATGAAAATATTTTTATTAGACAAAAAAGCAAATGATTTCGATAAACGGTTTTAAAGCTTTGTTAAAGTTTATTTGTTTATAACTTTTTCATCTTCTTTTGTCTAATTCTCAAATATTTATTAACCCCAGAATCCAATTTTCGTACAAGTCTTTTAATATAAATGAATATATAAGGAGGATAAACAGGGAACTGTTCAAGTATTTTAGTCTCTTAATGCTCATGGATTTAATCAGTAAATATACAGGGAGGCTAAAAGCGACTATCTCTAATGACTTTAAAAATAAGATTTATTTCTTTTTGATTGAATTAGAAAAATTTAATAAAATGGATCACAGGAAACATTTTTTATGGTTAGCTTTTTTTATTTCTTTTCTATTGGCAGAAATAAATGCTTATGGCCAATGCACCGGATGTACTTTTAATTCTTCATCAACTACAATAAGCTCAACTGCGGCTGGCCAAACCATCTGTATAACTGCGGTCCCTGCCGGGAATGTTACATTTAATCTATCACATATTAATGTGACTCTTAAAGTCTGTGTTGATGGTGTTACAATTAATAGCTTTAATGTAAATACCGCAGGTTTTAGATTGGAGTCCTATGGAAATAATAATATCTCTGTAGGAAGCTGGAATGCGAAGGCTTATTTCTATACGACCAAAAATAAAACATTGAATCTTACAACAAATGCAATTAACGGTTCACTGGATTTAGATGTCGATACCAATGGAACGATGAATGTAATAACTTCGGGAGGACAAGGTACGCGTATTAGTAATAGCATAGTTAATATCAGGTATGGGGCTACTCTTAATACGAATGGATATATAAATATTGATGGAGGTAATACCTTTACGAATGGAGGTACAGTTAATACACAAGGTGATTTTAGAGTCCAGGGTAATAGTAACTTTTTTACTAATTCATGTGGGGAATCGAAGATATTATCAGGCGGAGAATTTGAATTGGCAGGAAATTCAATTGCTTATAATGGAGGATCTATTGAAGCTAAGTCAGCTAATTTGCACACCAACGGCTCAAATCAATTACGCCTCAATAATGGAGCAGAATTTAAAATTACAGGAACCGGAGCAAGTGAAGGCTTAAAAAATGATCAGACGAATGTTGTAACTTTTGTTGGAGATGCAGGCAAGTGTGCGAACGTTAATATAAGTAAAATACTGACCTTTAATTTTAATTTTACCTCCTCAAATCAAATTAATTATTGTGGAGCTCTTCCTGCTCCGGGGAGATTAGGTAGTGCGGTTAATAATTGTGTCACCAATTGTAGCAGTCAGAAAAAGCTTTGTATTTGCGATGTGCCACCAATAGTAGTTACAACAAATCAAACAGTTTGCTCTCCGAATACTGTAGACCTTTCTGCTGCTGCAGTAACAGCTGGGTCTACCTCTGGATTTGCCCCAGGGCTTACATTTACATATTGGGAAGATGCTGCTGGTACTGTTCCTTTAGTGAATTATACTGCAATATCAACTTCAGGTACTTATTATATAAAAGGTACAAATTCAGGAACTTGTACTGATATTAAACCTGTAGTAGTCACCATTAATCCAAAACCAACAGTAGTAGTTACTAATCCTTCAGCAGTATGTTCACCAAATACAGTGAGCATAACAGGAGCAGGAGTAACAGCTGGTTCCACAGCAGGTCTGACCTATACATATTTTACAGATGCAGCTGGGACCACAAGCTTGGGAACTCCGGCAGCAGTTGCGACATCAGGTACCTACTATATTAAAGGTACTGTTGCAGCAACAGGCTGTTTTGATATCAAGCCGGTGACAGTGACAGTAAATCCAAAACCAACAGTAGTGGTTACCAATCCTTCAGCAGTATGTTCACCAAATACAGTGAGCATAACCGGAGCAGGAGTAACAGCTGGTTCAACAGCGGGTCTGACCTATACATATTTTACAGATGCAGCTGGGACCACAA